>DASQVJ010000660.1:0-13934 GCA_035640835.1 Bryobacteraceae bacterium | reverse complement strand
AGTACTTTAGTTGGTTATTCTCCCTTAGACCCTAAGCTATTTCCCTACTAGCTACTTTCACAGTGACATGGTTCAATCGCTCATAACCTCGGAGGGTTACGTGTCACTTCAGCGGACTATTGTGTTCGTTCTAATACTATTAGCTGCGACCACAGCGTCAGCAGCGCCTTGGGTCATTACGAGTGGAGATGCCGGTACAGGGGTTTTATCGACATATCCAAACGCACTGGCCGCTCGCAACTCTTTTATCGCTGTCGTCGGTTCGGGCAACCTGGTCACCTTTGAATCGCTCAGCCCACAACCGGCAGGCACCAACTTCACTGCGACAAACTTCGACATCAACTTAGGTGGCGGAGTGATCTTTAACGTCAATTACAGCAACGCCGATATGACCCAGTCGGGTGGGCGTCTGGACGATTATCCGGAGTTCGGCTTCAACACGACGGCGAGCGGCACGCGTCACATTCGTCTTGCGCAGGTTCCCCTTTCGACTGCCGCGGCTGCTCAGGTCGCATTCAGCTTTGGGTCTACGACGACAAACTTCTTCGGAGCCTACATCACTGGTTCACAATCCACGCTGCCCGGGGTGATCGAGATCACTTTTGACAACGGCACCACGCAGCTGTTCGAGTTCACCAAGTTGCCAGGCAACACTGGTGGCATCCAGTTCTGGGGTGTTCTGGCCGATACGGGCAGTTTCTCGAGCATTCGGTTCACCTTGAGCGGGGCGCAAGACGGGGCTCGCGACATCATCGGCTTTGACGACGTCATCTTCGGCCAGGCATCGACGGCAACTCATTCACCTGAGCCCGGAACTGTTTTGGCAGTAGCCGCTGGAATGGGCTTGATTGCTCTCGCCCGCCGCAAATTTCAGAAAGCTCGCTAGAAGACGTATCCTCCCACGCGCTCGAGCCGCTGTCATGCCACTTGGCTGACAGCGGCTTTTTTATTGATTGCTCTAAGGGACCTTAACGAAACCGTCCACGCCACGCTTCGAGATCTGGCTGCCACCCGTTGCCGGCATCAGTTCCACTTCTACGGACGTTTCCTTGCCAAGTCCAAAGTGTAGCGGCCCCGCATAGGACGAGCTGTAGCCTACAGCCGTGGAGGCGCTTTCGCGCCACTGCGTACCAACACGAACGCGCCGCACGTTCCTTGCGCGTTCGACAAAGAGCCAGTGATTTCCCGACGTGCAAGGATTCCGCCACACCGTCGGCTCCTGATGGAGCGCGGTGAAGAGAACATCAAGGCATCCATCGTTGTTGAAGTCCGCCGGAACAGCCGCCCGATACATCGCCCGAGGCATTGCGGACCAAGCCGCCTCCCGAGACCACGTGCCATCCCCCAAGTTCCGAAACCATGCAGGCTGATTCTTCGCAGCTTCGCCCAATGCACCGACAGGCGACAATGCGTCGCTCGACGCGACAACCAGGTCCTTCCAACCATCATTGTCCAGGTCTGCAAACGCAACACCCCACCCTGGAAGCGGCCTGGTCAGCAGTCCTAGTTTGCTGCGGGAGGTTGTCTCGATGAAGCCCTTCGGTGTGTTCCGATAAAGTGGAAACGTTTCGTCTTTCAACGCCGTGTATACCAGGTCCATGCGCCCGTCGTTGTCATAGTCCTGAGCATCCACGCCCATCCCGGACACAGGCGCCCCATGTTCCGGCGCTGCTAGCCCTTGGTCCAGCGCAACCTCCTCAAACCTTCCATCGCCCCGATTTCGGAAGTACTGCGCGAACACCCGATCGTTTGTAACGAACAGATCGATCCGCCCATCGCCGTCGAAGTCCGCTGCAGTCGCCGACATTCCCTTGCCCTTGTGTGCGCTGACACCCGACGCATCTGAGACATCCGTGAATCGTCCATTTCCGTCGTTCCGGAACAGCGAGTTCGGCTCTGGTTCGTAGTTGCGGGGATGGCAGAAATCCGGCTTACCCCCGACCATGCAAACGCGTTCGGCTGCCGCATCCCAATGGACATAGTTCACGACGAAGAGATCCTGATCCCCGTCATTCTCGAGATCGAACCACACCGCGGCGACAGCCCAGCGACCCTTATTGTCGATGCCCGACTCTTTCGTAATGTCTCGAAAGCGGCCATCCCCTTCATTCCGATACAGAGTGACCGACCGAAGGCCCGGAACGAATAGGTCGAGGTCGCCGTCCCCATCGAAATCCGCGACCGCAGCGCCGAAGTCGTAGCCGGTGCCCTGGACCTGAGCACTCTCCGTAACGTCCTGAAAGCGAAAGTTGCCTAGATTTCGAAAGAGGCGATTGCTCTGATTTGGGGTGCTTTTCTGGGCAGACGGTAAATCGGCCCCGTTTGGAAGGAAGATGTCGAGAAGGCCGTCGCGATCGTAGTCGAAGACCGCGGCGCCTCCGAGGACCGTAGCTGGCAGAGGCTTTCGGTTGGCTTCCCCGGTCAGGAGGGTTATGGGCAGCTTGGTGACCGTCCACGACCCTCCCGCAGCAGTCAGAAGAACCAGGGACACCAGAGTTCGCACTCTAGTGTCTTATCACGCTCAGTCGCTGCTGGGGCTGTTTCCGCCATTCTTGGCGGCAGCCAATTCCTCGCGACTGGTCGCCTTCACTTCCACAGCGCGAACGATGTAGCGCTTGGGCGCGTGTCCGACGAAGTTGAATGGATAGCAGGTGATCAGCGTTAACGCCTTCCCCTGAGTGGGACGCAATACGCTGACGTCCGTGGGGTCCACGATCCACATCTTTTCCACCTTGTAGTCGTAGAGCCCTCTTGTCGTCTCAAGCTGGATCGTGTCGCCGACCTTCAGATTACGGACCGGACGGAAGTATGTGTCCCGATGCGCCGCGATTGCGACATTGCCGATTTCGCCCGGCCGCGCAGTCGAAGGTACGTGTCCAACGGCTCGACTCAGTATTTGCTTCTCGACACCCTCTTGGACGATTGCCGACAGTCCAAGACCGGGTATGACCACACGACCAAGCAACTCGCCGGGCTGCAGTGGAATTCTGGGCATGGCACGCTGCTTTGCTCCCTCAGGCTCCATGCGCTGCCTACGTGCCCTTTCGATCTGCTTCTCAAACTCCCTGTCCTCAATGCGCTGATAAACAGCCTCGTAGATCTTATGCCCAAAAAACACGGTCAGGCATGCAAACCCAAGCACCAGGAAGAAGATCTCGCCCCAGCGGAGTGTTCGGCGGCATTTCGGTGAAACACCACTCGTTTCTTTTCTTGGTTTGAGGTCAAGCATCGGCATATCGTCCTAATGCCCCTTTGAGAGTAGCTTCGTGTCGCCTGCCAGGTACTCGGAACGGGTGCGCACCTTCAGCTTCTTTCCCTCAGGCGACGTGGCTAACAGACGGACCTTTCGAACCTTGCCGTCGAGCACACGATTTTCTGGTACGTAGCCGACCGTGTATCGGGTCCGGATGTCTTTGGCGATCTTCTCGCAGACGTTCACCAGTTTGCCTTCGTGGTCGCTCGGAAGAAACGACTCGCCGCCGGTGATGGCTGCCAACTTCTTCAAGAACCCTGGATTCTTGTCCTTATCGTTGTCGTCGTAAATACCGATCGTGTAGATGGTAGCTTTCGACAGGCGAGCCATATTGAAGATTTCGTCTTCGGTCGTCTGGCTCATGTTGTCTCCACCATCGCTGACCAGAATCAAAGTCTTCTTCGACTGCCGGCCCTTCTCCAGATGCTGCAACGCAACCTTCAAACCGTCGTAGAGGGACGTCCGACCCGTTACCGGATTGCCCAAAAGCGCTTCCCGCAACGGACCCTTCGTATCAGTGAAGTCCATGCCTTTCGGTAAACCCATCCGGATTCGATCGTTGAAGTTCAGCACGAAGAGTTCGTCCTTCGGATTACTCTGTTGCACGAAGGTCAGCGCTGCCACAACAACATCGGGCCGCTTGGCTCTCATCGAGGCGCTGTTGTCAACCACGAGACCGAGCGTGACCGGAATGTCGCCTGAGTTGAAAATCGAGATCGTCTGAGGAGCACCGTCCTCCAATACTTTAAAGTCGTCTTTCTTCAGGTCCGAAACGAAGCCACCGTCTGGACCCTTCACGCTCGCATCCAGCAGCACCACCTCTACATTCGAAGTGAGCTTGTAATCGTTTGGATCGATTGGAGGTAGCGCTGGACCGGGGTACGTGAACGGCATAGGCGCCGGCTGCTGAGGGGCGTTGCCTTGCGCCCATAACGCAACCGTCAAACCACATGCAGCTAGCAAGTTACCGACAAGCAGTCTCATCGAGGACCCTCCAAATTAAGAAAAAAGCACCTGACCACGTTCCTTGCAGCCAGGTGCTTTCTTGTCAAACATGACTGCCATCCTTGGCAGCTTAGAACGCCTTCGTTAGACGTTAGCCGCTATGGGTAGGTTAACGGCGGCTGCTGATCGCTCGGAAAGCCATGCTGGCGCCGAGGGCCGCAAAACCAGCCAGGCCGACCAGCGGGAATGGGCTGGAAGTCTGGGGAAGCGTTTGAGGCGCTGGAGTCTGGGCGACCTCAGTCTGCGGTGCGGGCTCGGGCTCCGTTACAGTGCTCGGGGCCGGGGCCGGCTCTGGAGCAGGCGTCGCTTGAGCGGTATAATCCTGACCCAGTTCGGCTTCCGTGCCGCTCTTGTCAACAGTGCCTACGCGAGCCGAGGCAAGATCTTCCTTGTTTTCGGAATAGGTGGTTGGAACGTTCGCATTATTGGTGCTGGCCAACTGAACTGACATGTTCTTCGGATAGGCGAACTCCTGACCGAAGTTGTCACCAGGATAGAACCATGCCCTCATTGCCTTGGGCTGTCCAGCAGGAGTTTCCCACCAGCCAAACTCGGTCTCACCGGTCGGCTGCAGGCGATAGTTAGGAATTGCCAGTACGGTAGTGATCAGCTGATCTTCCCGCTCGTTGAAAACCTGGACGATGTGACGGTTCGCCGGTGAGTCCATCAGCTTCATCACATATTTTCCGGGCTGCAGCACAGCACCAGGCACCTGAATCGGTTCGTTCACGGTGAGGATGGTGCGCTTATTCCATTGATCTGCAAAGGATACCGTGCTTACCAGCGCGAATGCGGTAGCGGCGGCGATCGTCGTCATGCGGTTCATTATTATTCTCCTCCAAGTACGAAACTTATTTCCACTAGCGGTGGTCCGCCTTAGCTTTTCGCTTGGGCTCGAGAACAACTCACTCAAGCCTCTCGTCAACTTAATGAGGCACGCACAATGCCAAATCGGAAATGCTTTTGTGGGAGGAGCTTAGCTAAACTGGCGTGTTCGATTACTGGAAAACTTCCGGTCACTTGTGGTTGAAATTACCGCATTAGCAGATCTTGCTGCCATGGAGGCGTTGCCCGGATCAGGCGTGACAGCTCCGGCTCCGCGGCCCGAAGCTTCTCGGCCATCTCCCAAGCAACTTTCCGGTAGCTGAAATGACCTTTGGTTCCAGAGCGTAACCTGCAGATGTATTCTGCTTCGGCAAAGTCCATTTTGAAGAGAAATCTTCCGAGTGAAGCAAACGGAAGTAAATATTCCGCACCCGGACTAGGTAAGGATTGCACGGTTTGTGATACCTTTTCCATCGAAGAATGATAAATCCGGGCAAGTTCTGAATTAAGTTCAATCTTCTCCGGAACCGAATACCCGCGCACCATGTGAAAGGGCTTTCTCACTTGAACACAACGACGATGCCTGTGCATGTCGCGGTAAGCTCCCAAATCCATCCGGATGTCGAACACATAAGGTCCCCCGCGGAAGTTCCGGAGTAATTCATCGCGATCGCTCCGTGACTTAAGCGCGGCGTCTATCACCTCGGCCCTCTTCGCCTCGGACCAATACCGGCATTCCTCGTACAACACGCGATACGGCAGCGCGGTGACGCTGTAAAGCAGACTAGCCGTGATATCCGAACTCGTATCCGTCGGCTTCAACAAGTCGACATCCGGAACCCCCTCGGCGCCATCCAGGTGGAGGCTGCCGAGGTTCTGCTTCGCCCAGAGTTGCAGGTCCGCATGGGCCTGCCGAAGGTGCTCGTCGGGCTGGACATACTTTGCCAGCGTGGGTGCCAGCGGTTCGCCGCTATGTTCGCCTAGGGCACAAGTCGCCGGTTCGGCGCACACCGCCGCAGCCTCCTCGCCCAACTCCCGCAACTCCCGATACTCAGAGGCGCGCATCCGGCGGATCTGCTTTTCGAGCGTGCGAATGCTGACTACCTGCCCGACGCCTGTCCGAACTCCAAAGAACAAGCAGTAGCGAGCCACATCAAAGGCCCTTGCGGCAAGGTTGCGCTCATACGCATCCGGCTTCATCGACTCGGGTCGAGGCAACTCTTCCCGTAAAATCTCCACGGTCAGCCCATGGATCTTTCGGTATGCCTCCAGCAATCCGAGTGCGCATTCCTCGTAGCGCGCAGCTTCTTCGGGGTTAAACTCGGGCGGGGCGACAAAGCCCGAGCGATCAAAGTTCTGGTACCGCGTCGACCTCGCCTGCCCATCCCACAAAGGTTCATCTTCAATCTCTGTAGCGGCGAGTTCCGAGATTCCCTCGAAGCACAACGTGAGGTGCCCTAAGTCAGCGATCGAAGCGTGCCCGTATTGAAAGTAGAAGCTATCGAGAAATTTCGAAGAGTCGTGCGTGCGGACCCATTCAATCGAGTCTCGAATCGAGTCCGGGGACCGGCTGTAGCGCGCCAGGGCATAGGCGATCTTCTCTGGAGGCATCGGGGCCACCGAGAGCACCCTCTTCGCACTGGATTTTGACATGAAGAAGCTATGATAACGGGTACGCGAATGGCGAACATAAGAATCAAGCGCCTCCATGAGAAGGCGCACCTGCCAACCTATGCTCACGGCCCTCACGAGGACGCCGGCATGGACCTTCGGGCCGTAGAGACCACCTTAATCCCGCCTCATGTGCCGACACTCGTACCAACCGGTCTTGCGATCGAACTTCCTCCGGGCTACGAAGCACAGATCCGGCCCCGAAGCGGTCTCGCCCTAAAGCAATCGATCACCATCCCGAACGCCCCAGCGACGATCGATCCAGGCTATCGAGGCGAGGTTCGGGTCATCCTGCTCAACCTTAGCGACCAGCCCTTCACGGTTCAAGAAGGGGACCGCATCGCCCAAATGGTCATTGCCCGATACGAACCCGTCGTGTGGGAAGAAGGCGACCTCGCGGAGAGCGTTCGAGGACAGGGCGGCTTCGGATCTTCAGGCATCCGTTAAGGCTCGCTCTTATCGACTTCCGCAACCTCGCGATCCAAGCGGCTCGCCAGCGGCCCCGTTTGCCCTGCGTACTTGTTGCCGGGCTTGGCACGATAGGGCATCGATGACGGCGAACTTAGCTGCTCGAAAGTGAAGGAGCAGATCCGCATCCCCGGATAAAGGGCAACCGGCATGCGCCCGAGATTGCTCAGCTCGAGCGTTGCCTTGCCGCTCCAGCCCGGATCGAGCAACCCCGCTGTGCCATGCACGATGATGCCGATGCGCCCCAGGCTCGAACGCCCTTCCAGCCTGCCGAGCACGTCCGCATCGAGCTCCAGAGTTTCCTCGGTGATCGCCAGCACGAATTCTCGTGGCTGCAGGATAAACGGCTCACCTGCTTCTACAACCACTCGATTCATGATGCCCTCGAGCGCCGTCTTCGAGCGCAGGTCAATATATGGATACCGGCTGTGCTCGAAGACGTTGAACTCGTTCCCTAAGCGGAAGTCCACCGAGCAGCTTCCAAACTGCTCAGCCGGAAGGGCCGGACTAATGCGAATCTTGCCAAGCTCCAAATAGCGCTTGATATCGACATCCGAAAGAACCATTGGGGTAAGCGTCATAGTAGCAGGACTGAGCCGGCTCGACTTCGCGCCCCGCAAGGCTTGATACGCGCGTGTCCATCTGCCGAGGCGTAACCGCAACGCGCCGCCTGTCCGCTCACCGGCGAGAATGGTCCGCTCATCTTGCGTGGCTAGCCGTCTATCGACGGAAGCAAGACTTTTGACACACGCCGGTATAATCTTGCCTAGTGACCACTCAATGCCTTGAACCCGCAGTTCAGAAACGGGTTGTTCCCCACCAAGCCGATCTCCGTCTGAGATCTCGAGTACCAGGTAGGGAGCGCTGGCAAGCCTCGGCACTAGTGGACAACGACCGGCTCGCGACGACGCTGGAACTCATCGTCGGCACCGAAACCGGCGTACGCTCTGTCCGTGCCAATCCAATTACCGGCAGGATCCTCGTAACCTTCGATCCCGCGACCATCCAGCGGCCGATTGAGGAAATCCTGCGCGCGGCTATCGAGTTCGGACCAGTTCATCCGGACGAAATCGAGGCTCGCCCGGAGAAGTCCCTCTCACTCGGTCGCACGGTGCGGCGTCTCGCAACCGCAGAACTAGGATGTGTTCTGGCAAAGACGCTCGTCTTCGGAGGATCGTGCGTGCCTCTGAGCGCTCTCACCGCAGTTGCGATGCTGTTTTTGTTTCACCGCCATCGCTAGAGCGGCTGAGCACTCCGCCGGGTTGTCCGCTTCGCGCGGGTACATACGCAATCAGCCTCGCGGAATTGAAGACTACAAGGATTGTGCTCAGATTGTGGAACACAGCCGCCAACACAGGATTCAGCCGTCCAGCCGCTGCCATCAAGAGACCGAGCGAGTTGACGCCCAGGGACAGCCCGTAGTTCTGGCGCACGACAGTCATCGTTCGGCGGCTGATGTCGATAACATCTCCAAGATGATCCAGATTATCTGCTGAGAGTGCTACATCAGCCGTTTCGATAGCCACGTCCGATCCCGACGTGCCCATCGCAATGCCTACGTCAGCGAGCGCCAGTGCAGGCGCGTCGTTTACTCCGTCCCCAACCATCGCTACAGTGCGGCCGGAAGCCCGAATAGCCCGGATCGCATCGAACTTCTCCTCCGGCAGGAGTCGAGCGCGCCAGTCAGTCAGTCCAACCGTGAACGCGATGTGAGCGGCAACCGAGGACGAGTCTCCTGTCAGCATGAGCATTTGCGAGATGCCGGATTCGCGGAGGCGCTGAACGGCAGCGGCGGCGCTGGGACGCACCTTGCTTGCGATCCAGATCATCCCAACCAGCCGCCGCTGATGGGCAACATACACCGAACTCTCATTCGCTCCGCCTAGCTGCGGCTCTTGATCCGGCGACTCGACTCCGAATTCCTGCATGAGCCGAAGGTTGCCCGCAATGACCTCCTCATCGTTCCACACGCAACGGACTCCACGGCCCGGCAGCAACTCGAAATCGCCCGCGGCAGGCACTGGCCCGGCCCGCTTACAGATGGCGAGAGCCAAAGGGTGGTGCGAGTGGATCTCGGCCCGAGCCGCCAGTTCCAGGATTCGCGACTCCGAATACCCCGGCGCTACAGCCGAAACCCGGGAGACGGATGGCTCGCTGTCCGTGAGAGTTCCGGTCTTGTCGAAACCGAACGTGTTCACGGTCGAGAGCACCTGAATGTATCGCCCGCCCTTGATCAGGATTCCCCTCCGAGCGCTGTTTCCGATGGAAGCGCTGACGGCGGTAGGAGTCGCGAGTCCGGCTGCGCAAGGGCACGCGACGAGCAGCATCGTGAGGGCTCGCCGGGCGTCGCCGGTCATGACCAGGACTAGGGCCGCTGAACCCAACGACGCCGGAACCACTCTCCTGGCGAAGGCATCGCCGATCTTCTGAATCTCCGGTCGAAGTTCCTGGGCGGCCTCGACCCGCTGGATGAGTTTCCCGACAGCCGTCTCGGCACCCACGTGGGTGATGCGGATATTCAGTCTGCCGGCCAGCAGCACGGTGCCGGCGAAGACCCGATCCCCGGCAGTTCGTCGCGCCGGAATACTCTCGCCGGTCATGGCAGCTTCGTTCACGGTTGCCTGCCCGGCTTCCACGATCCCATCGACCGGGATCCGATGGCCGGAGCGCACCACGGCGACCTGCCCAGGTTCGACCAACTCAGGTCTGACAGGTATTTCTGCCCCATCGAGAAGGATCCGGACCTCGCCTTCATCGATCGAGAGCAGCTCGCGAATGGCCGCTCTCGTGTGTTGGAGTGTCAGCCTTTCGAGGTACTCGCCCAGATTCACCAGCCAAATGACAATCAGCGCCGTGACGCTCTCGCGAAGCGCAATGCTGGACAACGTGGCTGTCCCGATCAGAGTTCCGGTGGTGACAGAACTCCGGCCAGTAACCGTTCGAAACACCGCGCGCAGGAAATCAGAGCCAGTGATAGCGGTGCCCGCGATAGACACGACGGCGATACAGCTTCCTAGCGGACCGCCGCTGAATGTGCCCCAGATGAGGCGATTCACGAATACAAGCGACAGCTTGATGCCGCCGATCACCAGTTTCATGACCAGGCTGGCGGCATGTTGGTCGCGGTCGGCTTGGCGCGCGCTGACGACGCTATCGGAAGCGGGGTGGCTTAAGGCTGCGAGCAGGGTCGCCCGTAGCCGCACGGGGGCAACACCGGGATCCCACTCGATCAGGATCCGACCGGTGTTCGCATTCCCGGTTACACGCAGGTCGGGTCGCCACGACCGGAGAGTGGACTCGACGCGCAACATACGCCGAGGACGCGACTCGAGTGACCGAACGTACCATCGCTGGCGACCCGGCGTCGCCGACAGCAAGCGCAGCTCTGGCCTGCCCAACTCCCGCCCCAGCTTGTCATTCGACATGCTGGTGCTGTTTCTCCTGATCAAGTTGCGCCCTGGCTTCGTCGACGATGCTCTGTGACTCCGCCTTGACTCTCGCGCCCAGTTGTCCCAGCTTGTCGCGGGTACGCAAACCGGCCTTGACCGCGCCCCGAAGGACGGGCCGGACCCGGGCCGAGTACATGGATGCAGTGAAAAATGTACCGATCAGAAAACCGCCGAGAATATGATGCATGACTTCCCCCGTTTACGAAACACGTGGTTCGTCGCTATCTTCCTCTTCAATATCATCCGCCTCTTCGCGGTCCAGTTGGGCGCGGGCCTCGGCCGTAATATCTTCGAACTCTTCCTTAACGGCAGACCCGAGCTTTTGAGCTCGGCGGCCAAGGCGAATGCCCGCCTTCACTGCGCCGGTGGCGGCGGGCCGCAGCAGCGGGGCCGCGAGTATGACAGCCGCCGCAGACGCGGCTCCCCAAAGGAACGGAACTACGCCGTTGCGTCCCGACGTTTGGGCATGCGAACCGCCGCTTTCAGTGTTCCCTTTGTTCTTTTTAGACTTATTCTTGCCCATTGGCCTGTTCCCCGTTACAAATTCAGCCGGTGAGAGCCTCCGTGCCGATGGATAGAAGAGCGTGATTGCAGACACACGGCAGTCACACCGCTGTAATAATGCCATGAATTTTCCTGGGTTTCAAACCTCCATCTCGGTCTATCCCGAGTAAAATCATGAGAACCGTGGACCGCAAGCAGGATGTAACCAGCCTCGAGACCGTAGCTGACGTGTCTGCGTCCACACCGGCGACGCCAGCATCAGGCAACCTCGACAGGCCCAGCAGTACGGGCACGCCGAGCAAAGTCAGCTCGCATATCACCGCGGAAGAAGGCCGATTCGTCCCAGGTACCTTATTGGCTGGGCGCTACCGGATCATCGGTCTCCTCGGTAAAGGCGGCATGGGCGAGGTCTACCGGGCCACGGACCTTACATTGGGCCAGTCCGTCGCGCTCAAGTTCCTGCCTCACGAGGCCGCAGCCAATCAGGCCCTGCTCGAGCGGTTCCATGGCGAAGTTCGCGTTGCCCGGCAGGTTTCCCATCCAAACGTCTGCCGCGTGTACGACATCGGCGAAGTCGAGGGCATCCCGTTCATCTCGATGGAGTACATCGACGGTGAGGACCTCGCTTCCCTTCTCCAACGCATCGGCCGTCTCCCTGGCGATAAGGCCATGGAGACGGCTCGAAAGATCTGTGCAGGTCTTGCGGCCGCGCACGATCGGGGTGTGATCCATCGCGATCTCAAACCGCAGAACATCATGATGAACCGGCGAGGCGAAGTCGTGATCATGGACTTCGGCCTTGCCGCCATCGCCGACCAGCTATCGGGAGCCGAGGTCCGTAACGGCACTCCAGCCTACATGGCGCCCGAGCAACTGAAGGGCTCCGAGGTCTCCGCACGGAGCGACATCTACTCGCTCGGGCTCGTTCTCTATGAGATCTTCACAGGCCGCCGCCCCTTCGAGGCCAAGAATCTCCAAGAACTGATCTCGAACCAGGAAGCGATGGAAATCGCCAGCATTACCTCGGTGGCGCTCGACATCGATCCTTCGGTCGACCGCATCATTCGGCGGTGTCTGAATCCAGACCCGGCGCAGCGCCCGCAATCAGCGCTGGCCGTGGCGGCGGCGCTTCCTGGTGGAGATCCACTCGCTGCCGCACTCGCGGCCGGCGAGACGCCTTCGCCTGAGCTCGTCGCCGCATCCGGTCAAGCCGAGGGTCTCTTGCCAAGGCTTGCCGCGCCTCTGTTCCTGGTGGTCGTCTTCAGCGTCGGCTACGCCCTGTACAACATGAGCGCGTCTGCTTCCATCACTCGGGCCAACCTCGACTATCCACCGGCTGCGCTGGCGATCAAGTCACGCGAACTCGCTTCCCAGTTCGGTTACACGAGGCGTCCCGCTGATTCCGTCAACGATATTCGTCACCGGAGCGACCTGATCAGTTATTTGACCAATCGCCCCAAGCCACGGGAGTGGAGCCAGTGGCTTGCATCCGAGTCTCCGATCTCGCAGTGGTATCGCGAATCGCTTCGAGACATCGTGGGGAAGCCCTTTGGATACGTGGAGTCCACGATCCCACCCATGCTCGACGAGGGTGATCTGCAGGTCGAGATGGATGGTGCGGGCAAGCTTCTCTCTTTCGAAGCGGTCCCGTACAACCAGCCGAGCAATGCGTCACCCGTCCAGACCGAGGCCGTCTTCCAGGCCCTGCGGCTCGATCCCTCGTCCTTCACCGAACAACAGCCGACGCTCGTCCCCAAGCATGCCAGCGATCAAGTGAAGTCCTGGAAAGGACCTCACCCCGCGATCAAGGACGCCGAGGTGACGGTCCAAGCGGCATGGTGGAAGAACCAACTGACGCAGGTGAGGCTTACAACGCCCTGGACGCCGAAGCCCGAAGACAAGCAAGGCCCCAACTGGCCGAGCCTCGGCAGCAAGGCATTCCTCGGATTTGGAATCCTGATGGCTGCCCTCCTTGCACGCCGCAACTGGCGGAAGGGCCGCATCGATAAGAGCGGAGCGCTCAAGGTCGCGGCAGCCAACCTGATCTTCTCCGGCACTATGTGGATCGGCCGGGTGCACGCCGTACCCTCCGAGAGTCTCGTGGGACTACTGGTCAATTCTTTCGGCGAATGGTTGTTCGGTGCCGCCTTCCTTTGGATGATGTACCTTGCGCTCGAGCCTGCCGTTCGTGCCCGCTGGCCCCATTCCCTTGTGACCTGGAATCGAACGCTCGCGGGCCGCTGGTCAGACCCGGAGGTAAATGCCCACATTCTGATCGGCGCCACCGCCGGTTGTCTGATCTACGCCTTCGCGAGCGTCGCCGAGACGATCTACCAATCCAACGAGAACCCGGTGCCTGCAGGGAACCTGTTCGCGGCCATGGGTCCGAGTCAATGGCTCGCTGTGGTCTCCAGCCTCCTGCAAAGCGCCTTGATCGTCGGCCTGATCGGCTTCCTGTCCTTGTTCGGAGCGAGGCAGCTTTTGAAGAAAGACTGGCTCGCCGCCGTGCTCGCTGCGGTTCTGTTCACGATCATGAACCCACAGGTTTGGGCTACGCAGAACCTCGCGATGGTGGTCTGTATCTACCTCGTGGTGCACACTGTCCTGATCTTCGTGCTGTTACGATTCGGCCTCCTTTGCACCATGGCTGCGGTGTTCTTTTTAAACGGCTTTGGCAGTATCGTCGTAGGGCTTGACTGGAAGACGTGGTATGCGCCTTACGGACTTGCTATGGCAGCCCTCTTGGTTACGATTGCGAC
>DASQVJ010000659.1:0-2486 GCA_035640835.1 Bryobacteraceae bacterium | reverse complement strand
CAGGCGCTCGATCAGTTCCGTCGCGAAAACAGCCCGACGGTCTGGGTCCGGATACCGATGAGGATCCAGTGGTATGCGTGCTACGAGTACGCCGCGCGTCTCGACGCCGTACTCGGCGGCGGTTACCCGAAGCAGAGACCGAACCATCAGTGCGGCCGCCAATAGCAACATCAGCGACAGCCCGACCTCTATGATGACCAGTCCCCCAGACAGCCATGATTCCCGGCGGCTGCTGCCCGTACGCCCGCCGGAACGCAGCGGCTCCATTACTTCTCCCCGTGACGTATGTAGCGACGGTATTACGCCGAAAACGATTGCAGTTCCCATGGATACAACGGCCGCGAATGCGAGCACAGGCAGATTCAGCCGAACCTCCGCCTCATCCGGAATGGTGAAAGGCGGCACCATCGCGAGAATGCCCTTCATGGCTGCCCAGGCTAGAGCAACACCGACAATCCCTCCGAGCAGTGCCACGACTGCGCTTTCCGTGAGCAACTGCTGTACCAGCCTCCGGCGGGGAGCGCCGAGCGAGACGCGGACCGCCATCTCTCTCGACCGGTGCAGCGAATGCGCGAGCAGCAGGTTCGAAACGTTCGCGCACGTAATCAGCAGAAGGAGGCCGACCGCAGCGAACAGTGCCCATAGGACGTTGGTAATCCCGCTGGGGAAGGTATCGGCGAACGACAGCAGTCCAACGCGATACTCGCCGGGAAACGAAGCCGGCGATTTTCGCTTCATTTCATCGATGACCGGGCGCAGGTCGGTTTCGGCCCGCGCAGCTGTCACGCCCGGTTTCAACCGTCCAAGGACATGAACGAGCTGAACGCCTTCCTGGACCACACCGCGGCGAAAGTCGAGCGGTACATAGACATCGGCCCCGCGCCACATGAAGCGTGGCGGCATGACTCCCAGTATTGTTCTTACCCTGCCGTTCAGCACCATACGCTGACCGACTACGGCCTGATCGCCAGCAAACTGCCTTTGCCAGAATCGGAAGCCCAGCACGCAAACGTCGCTGCCCCGGTCCGTTTCCGTGAAGATGCGACCAACGAGCGCCGGTACGCCCATAATGGCGAGCCCATCCCAGGTGGTGTGATTCCCTCGTAGCCGCTCCGGAACGGGCCGTCCCGTCCAGAACACGTCGCTGATCGTGGAGGCGGTAACCCCCTCGAAGATGGTGCTGTGTTCCCGAATGTCCAGGAACTGATCCACGGTGTAGCCGGTTCGGCCAAACCGCTGTCCAGGCTCGGTAACGCGAATCGACATGAGAGACCCCACGTCCCGGTAAGGGAAGGGATCGATCACCACACCATGGATCACACTGAACACGGAGGTTGCCGAGCCGATCCCGAGCGCAAGCGAGACCACGGCGGCTGCAGCCACCCCAGGGAACCGCCGCATCTGGCGAAATGCAAATGTCAGGTCCGCGCCGATGCTCATACGAACAGATGATACGCGTTCTGGCCCACGGGCTGAGGCCAGAGCCCTGATCTTCCGCCGGGCACTGTAGTCATGACGTCTCTCTTATGTTGCGAAGCCGCTGTGCGACATTGAGGCGAAGTGCTGTTGTTTGTGAGGCGATGCGCTATCCCTACACCCTTCCTTTATGCCAAACTTCCGTTCTCTCCTCTCCCCGTTCTTTGACGCCAAGCCTACGCCGCCAGAACCCTTCGGCTTCAAGACGGGCTGGATTGCAGTTCGGACGTCAGACCTCAAAGCCGTGACGGAGTCGCTGCCGATCCGGTCACATACCGCCGCAAACTGGCCTGACGGCCTTGCTGCTGCGTATAAAGGGGGGGCGATATTCATCACCCCGCCAGTGAACGGATGGATCTGTGTTTTGGGCGACTGGCCGATGGGAATTGGGCGGCGGCGTTCGATATCGTCTGTGAGTGTGCCTTCTGGGATTACCCGCCAATCCGTCGAAGCGGTTTCCAAGATCGTTGCTGACTTAAGTTCTCGATTCGGAGAAGCTCACGGATACGCCAAGCATCGGGTAGTCGAATACCACCATTGGATTCTTGCGAAGCAAGGTCGGGTCGTTCGCTGTTTTGCATACCTCGGAGAAACGGGCGAAATCCTGTGCCAGAGCGGGTCAGTAACAGAGGTCGAAAAGAGCCTGCGCTATGCGAGTTTGACATCCGACGAATGGGTCCCGGACGAGCAAGACGTGATGGTCGTGGCATCGGGCTGGAGTTTCGACCCGACAACGTTATCGGCGGCGTCCAGTCCAGCGGCAACCGGGATAATTGCACGATTGAAATGAGCGTCTTGGCAGATAGGTAGATAAGCATCGGGCTTTGGTGAGTCGAGTAGATAAACGACCTACGCGGATGCATCACGCCGCAGACACAGTCGTGATGCAACGCGGAGCACCTGCGGCGAACGCGTCGTCCGAACGCGCGCCGGCGGGAGCTAACGCTCCGTTGGTTGTTGCAACTTGACCATCGCGGTCCGTGCCGCCTCAGCGACGGATTCCATTTTGT
>DASQVJ010000658.1:0-5448 GCA_035640835.1 Bryobacteraceae bacterium | reverse complement strand
GCACCAGCTTTCGCAACACTGGGTGCAAATTGGCCGCAATCCAACCGGAGCTCTCGGCGATATCGCCCCCAATATCGGCAGTATCGTAGCTCTCGAAAAGGACCGTGAGCGCAGGCCCACGGACGTGCTTCCGACCTTCCTCGCACTCAACTCCGCTGGCGCAATCGGCTCTGGATACCTGCCCGCACTGTTCGATCCGATGAAGTTGCAGCCGGCCGCCACTGGAATCCCCAACACCACCAACGCTGACGGCCAGGCTCGAATGACCTCGCGCAAGAGCATCATCGAGCGTCTTGACGGTAATCTCCGAGTCGCGTCTCCACTTGGCAAGCTAGTGGAAGACTACGGTGCCTTCGCCGGGGCCGCCGAAAGCCTCACCTACAACCCGTCGGTGCAACGAGCCTTCAGCTTCACACAGGAGGAGAGCCAGCGCTACGGCAGCACCGGATTCGGCAACGCCTGCCTCCTCGCACAGAAAGTGATTGCCGCCGATCTTGGTACCCGCTTCGTGCAGATCACCGGCACCGGTTGGGACATGCATCAGGACATCTACGCCAAAGAGCGCGCTGGCCTGTATACGAAAGCCAAGGAGCTCGACACCGGCATGGCCGCCATGCTGTCCGACTTGAAGCAGTCCGGCTCTTTCGACAACACGCTCGTTGTGATGCTCGGCGAATTCGGCCGCACGGTCGGACCGCTCACCGCCACTCAAGGCCGCGACCACTACCTGCAACACTTCGCGGTGTTCGCCGGAGCCGGCATTAAAGGCGGCCGCACCATCGGGTCCACAGACCAAACCGGCGCATCGACGGTCGATCCGGGCTGGTCCCGCAACCGGGACATCAAGCCCGAGGACGTCGAAGCAACGATCTACTCGGCGCTCGGCATCAACTGGACAAACGTCCGCTACGACGACCCCTTCGGCCGCGGCTTCGAGTACGTCCCCTATGCAAGAAAAGAAGACCTTTACGGTCCCATCAACGAGCTCTGGGGGTAGTCGATACCCCCATTTGCGGAGCCCTCAAAAGGGGTGAAAATTTGGCTTCGTTCCGTCAACTCGCCCATGGGCCGAATCAAGCGCAGCGCGGGACGTGTTAAGTACTCGTCCCGCTTGGGCTTAGCGCCCTCGTACGGGTAGGTCTTCATGGCATGGAAAGGCAGCGGCTCAGTCGACTGCCCAAATGCCGTATTCGCATCCCGGTCTTTCGCCCATCCATCCACCAACAGCAGGAAGTCCCTCCTCCATCCAGCAGGTAAAGGAGGCAGCTTCGACGCCGGGAACTTTAGCCTCAGCTCATCCCCCGACCCCATCACCACCAGCCGGTCATCGACAGCCTTGGTCAACTCTCGCACTGTCCCGTAGCGCGTGTACAGGCCTGGCGTCGGATTCCACAACGACACCGGCTGCGCCCCGTCGTATGAGAACCGCTCCGGCTGCTTGCGCTCGGGATGAATGACAGACGGCGAGAAACCTCGAAAGCGCAGGTCCGCCGTCTGCGCATGCAGCGAGATCAACCGCACGTCACCCACGCCCTCATCACGAGCCACGAAGATCTCGTCCCAGTAGACGCAGAGGTTGGTCACGATCCGAACGGCTTTCGCGTGCTCGGGCAGTTTCACCACGATCGTCTTCGGCTTTCCCGCAGGCATGCCCATGTCCTCGAGCACCGTGCGCCACGACCCGTCGGCTTCGCGCACCTGCAAGTACGGCGGCACCAGGCCTCCACGTCCCTGCTGCGCACGATTCAAGAAGGTGCTGCCATCGGCCCAGTCGACCCATCCGCTGAGCACCAGCAGATCCTCGCCAGGCGGTCGCTCCCCGAGCTCGAGCGTCAACGAATGCTTCTCCGCAACACCCGATAGGTCACGCGCGAACCCATCCGGGTAAGTGCGATCCTTTGCCTTTACGAGCTCCGTCACGTCACGCCCGCTGTCTTCGACCGCCCTCTGCACCGGGCGCTTCTGTCGAACGCCGAATAGCCGGAACTCCGGAAACGGCGGCGCCTTGAACTTCTCGTTCGTGTACACCGACAGCTCCGACGGATGATCTACCGCCGTCAGCCGCACATGATCCAGATAAGCGACCTCGCTCAACTCCTCGGTGATGCGAATTTCATAAGACCCGTCCTGCTCACGCAGACTCTCACCAGGGATCGAGATCCATTCGTCGTGGTCGGTTGCGAAGTACTCACCATCGCCGCTTGAAGCGCCCAGCGGCGCTACTCCGAGCACATCGGTGATGTAGTCGAACCCTCGGCCATTCCAGGTCCAGATAATCGGGCACGAGCCCGATAGTCTCTGCGCCTCGACGTATGTGTATCGTTTGCCCGCAGGCTGCCGCACCTCGCCCTGAATTAACCCGTTCGGCCACGTGATCCGCACCGCATCAGCCACAGTGTTCGAGCCCAACCCAAACACCACCTCGCGACCCATGTACAGCTTCTTCTGATACAAGGCACCCGCCTTCACTTCGACTTCCGAGAACGGGGCTGTCTTGATGTTGCGGACGCCGGAAAGCTTTACGCCGATCCACTTATACGGCGTCTTCGTCTGGTTCGTCGCGAGCACCGTCTTGCCACCGCTAACGCACACCAGGTCCGGCAATGCATCCACATTGCGATCCACCGTGTCCATCTGCTCGCACGACTCGGGCAGGCCTTCGATGGCTGTGCGCTTCTCGTAGCCTTGGGCAGTCGGCCCATAAACATCTCGACCGACGATCAAGTCCTCCGTCCCTCGATGGTCCGGATCGGCTACGGCAAACGATTCGCCCTTCGCCCGAAAACCCGAAGCCGTAAACTTTCCCCTAGCGTTGACCGACAACCCCACAGACCCATCGACCACATACAGCACATCGAAATCCCCGTCGTTGCCGTGATCGATAACCTGAAGCTTCGTTGCGCCGCGGGGCACGTCGACCGCTTCCACGGTGTACTTGCCTGCGAGGTGATCCCGATACAACCTTGACTGCCCGTCCTTGTAGGTCACGAGCAAGTCGAAGCCTCGCGTATCCGGCACGGCACGGATCGGAACCGCATCGGCCACCTCGCCCGCGACAAACGGAAAGTCTGCGGTCCGATCCTCAAAGCCCGCCGCGCCTCGGTTGCGCATCAGCACAGACCCTGGCCCGAACAAGAAGAGATCAAGGTCGTAGTCGTGGTCGTAGTCGAGCCAGACGGCCTTCTGATACTTGCGTGCGAACTCCGGCAGGTCCGCCGGCTTCTCCCGAACCGCTGTGGTCGGCGCAACTCGAAAGCTAAGCGGCATCGGCTTGAACTCGCGTGGACCCGGCGCCGGATCATAGATCTCCGACCAGGCGCTCCACTCGACATCCTCCGGAATCACCGCGCCCTCCTGCTGTTTCTTGATCTCCTGAAAGCGCGCCAGCTCCGTCTTAGCCTGCTCGGCCCGACCCGTCGTCCGATACAGATTGAACAACTGGAAGTGCGGAGCCGCAAGATTCGGATCGAGCTTCGCGGCTTCCTTGAGTTGCTTCTCCGCTTCGTCGTTGCGCCCAGCAGCGCGATACAAAGCTCCCAACTGGTAGCGCGAGATTGGCTCGTCCGGCACCAGCTTCACCATTTGCTCGAACTGCTGGGTGGCCTTCTCGAACTCGCCGGCCTTTCGATATTGAATGCCGAGATTGAACCAGGTGTGAGGAAGCGAGGGATCACGTTTCTGCAGCGCTTCGAGCGCAGCGACACCTTCGGCCGTCTTGCCTGCCCGCAGCAGAGCCAAGGCGTAGTTGAGCTGTTCTCTAGCCGAGTTGGGAGCTAGTTTGAGAGCGGCCTCGAATTCGGCGACAGCCTCACTCGGCGTCGCGGGATTCTCGTAAAATGCCTTGCCGAGATTCCGGTGACGCGCAAGCCTCTCCTCGTTCACGGGCTGTGTCTGCGAAAGCAGCAACAACCCGCCCGTAAGCGTCGCGGCTATCCAAATTCCAAGGCGAAAAGGCATGTCGTAGACAGCCTATCGCGCTTCGGAATCGCTCAGGGTTTCGTGGTGCTCGCCGACGCAGCGGCGGGCGCATCCTCGACCTTTACGAAGACCAGCTTCTCTGCGTCCTTCTGCGGCGTGATATACGACAAGTCGACTTGCAATGTCTTGCCATCGTCACTCATCTTGATGCTCCGCCGAACGACCTCTTCGCCACGGGTGCGGAACTCCATCAGCGTGGGTCCGTTGTAGAACATCGACAGCTTTGCCTGTGTGCCGCTGTCGTCCACCGTGCATTCTTTGCCCATGGTGCCGCATTCCCACGAGTGCTCCGTCCCACCCTGCGGCACTTCATTCACTTGGATCTTGTCGCGGCCCGCCTGAATCTTCCAGGTCTGCTCGGGGAACTTGCTGTGCTTGATTTCGCTCTTCGCCGTATCAAGCTTCCAGGTTCCGGAGAAATTCGGACGGCTGGTTTGCGCTTGTGCCGCCAACACGCTCAACACGAGACCAACCGCCAAGAAAGACAGACGCCCAATACTTCTCACGTTGCCCCCTTTAGGTGGAAAGTCCTATTCCACCCAGCCATAAACATACGGCTAACGGGAATGCAATACAAGGGAGTCAATACCCTAAGGAAGGCAAACTTCCGTACTATTTCTTGGGACCGAGCCTCAGCTTGTGAGCATTTCTGGTACAACTTCGAGCTCTTCGAGCTCCGGCTCCGGCACTGCCGTAGTTGCCAGACCGAGGCGGGAAGCCAAGTGAGGCGCATACCGAAGCACGTCGTTGCGCAGGCGGATCAAAGCAAGATCCTTCGCCTTGGCCTCGAGCATGATGTCGCAATCGAGATTGGGGTGGCTCTCGAGAAACCGGATGAACTCGAACGGGTGGTTGTAGTCAGCGTGCCCCGTCCAGATCGGCGGCTGAAGCACGGTTTTCTTCTTGCCCGTCTTCTTGTCGTTTCGCACAATCTCGCGCATTTCCGTCCTCGGCGACGAAAAATGGATCTTGGGCCGAACACCTGACGGCCAGGTCCTGAGGAATTTGGCCAGAGTATCCTCAAACCCCAGCATCTCCGGGTTGAGACACCAGTGGTGCTGATTGTCGAAGACCAGCGGCACACCGGTCTCTTCGTGGATCGCAAGGACGTCCGCGGCGCTGAACCTCGTGTCGTCATTCTCGAGCACCAGTCTCCGCCGCACCGGCTCGCTCAGCTTCCGATACGCTTCGACCCAGCGCCTCCTGCTCGACTCCTTGTCTCCATAAGTTCCACCCGCATGGATCACCATGACCGCTTCCGGTCCGCAGCCCATCGCGTCGAGGATGCTTGCCTGACTCTCGAGATCCCACACGCTCTTGGCTGCGATCTGCGGGTCCGGACTATTGATCACGATGAACTGCGAAGGATGGAACGACAGGCGTATATCCAGCTCTCGAGCGTGCTTTCCAAACTCCTCGAGCTCGCTCCGGCACTCCACCACCTGTCTGTGAAATTGCGGCATTTCCGGA
>DASQVJ010000657.1:0-8219 GCA_035640835.1 Bryobacteraceae bacterium | reverse complement strand
CCTCAGCCATGTACGAGGCTTGACCGTGCCTCACTAGAGTCAAAACGCTCATTTTGTACTAGAATACGAACACGGGTTTAGGGGACATTTTGTTTGCCGCTGGTAGATAGCGTAAGTGTGTTTTTCCCGGCGTATAACGATGCGCCGTCATTACCGGGTCTGATATCGAAGACATTCGAAGTCCTCGAGAAGCATGCAGCTGACTTCGAGGTAGTCGTTGTGAACGACGGAAGTTACGACAACACCGGCGACGTTCTAGCCCAACTCGCCGAGCAGTATGGCCCTCGCATGCGAGTCATCACGCATCCGCAGAATCGCGGCTATGGTGGCGCACTGCGGAGTGGCTTCGAAGCCGCCGGGAAGGAATTCGTGTTTTACACGGACGGCGACGGGCAGTACGACGTGGGCGAATTACCCAAGCTGCTCGCGCTCATGCGTCCCGACGTCGGCCTGGTGAATGGCTACAAGCTCGAGCGTAACGATCCGCTTCATCGCATCTGGATCGGTAAGGTCTACAACGCCTTCGCCCGATTCCTCTTCCGCATTCAGATCCGAGATGTCGATTGTGATTTTCGGCTGATTCGACGCGCTTTGCTCGACGACATAAAGCTCACCTCCACAAGCGGCACCATCTGTGTCGAACTTGTCCGCAAGCTCGAGCTTTCGGCCTACCAAGTGGAGGAAATCGGAGTCCATCACTACCCGCGTCTCCATGGACGGTCCCAGTTCTTTCGTGTCAAATCGCTGCTCGTCACTCTATGGCAGCTCATTCGACTCTGGGTTGTCCTGATGGCCATGGCCACGCTTGCGCGGAACAAGTGGACGGCTGAGTGGACATCCCGGTAACCAGCCTTCGAGCCGTTCTCGACCGGACTCGCGAGTCCTGGCAGGCAAATCTCGAACAGTTGTACCGCGACGCCTGGTTCATATTGGGGCCGCAGGTCAAAGCCTTCGAGCTTGAGTTCGCCGAAGCCCATGGTGCTCGGCATGCCGTTGGTTGTGCTTCCGGCACGGACGCGATCAATCTGCTCCTCCGATCTGCCGGCATCACCTCGCGCTCTCAGAGGGTGCTCACATCGGCTCTCACAGCCCCCTTCACCGGCATCGCGATCCTGTCGGCCGGAGCCACGCCAACCTTTGCAGACATCGACCCGGAGACACTTCAAATCGATGCTAACGATGCCGCGGCGCGCCTCACGAAAAATGTGGCCGCTCTGCTGCCCGTGCACCTGTACGGTCAACCCTGCCGCATCGATCAGTTTGTGGCTCTAGCGAAGCAGCACAGCGTCGCGCTATTCCAGGACGCCTGTCAGGCACACGGCGCTTACTTCCATGCCAGGCAACCTCTCACTCACTTTTCAGCCGCCGCGTACAGCTTCTACCCGACGAAGAATCTAGGCTGCCTGGGCGATGGCGGCGCGATATTGACGAATGACGGGCAGCTTGCCGAGCGTTTGCGCATCCTTCGCAATGGTGGCCGTCAGAACGACCAGCTCAGTCGCCTGCCCGAAGCCATCAATTCACGTCTCGACGAGATGCAGGCCTGCTATCTGCGCGCTTTCCTTCCGAGCCTCGAGGAGTGGAATGCAGAACGTGCAAGCTACGCGAAGCTCTACAACGAAGCCTTCGCAGGGATGGACGGTCTCCGCCTCCCTCGTCGCGAACCATGCTGCGTGTGGCATCTCTATGTCATCCTGACGCCGCAACGGGACGCGCTCCGGGAGCACCTCGCCAGGCACAGCATCGGTACTGGCATCCATTACCCCGTGCCCTTGCACCTGAATCCCGCATTCGACAGCGCAGGGCTTCGGAAAGGCGACCTGCCTCATGCCGAACGAGCCTGCGACGAACTCCTGTCACTGCCGCTCTGGCCGGGCCTCGGACAATCTGCCGCACTCCGCGTGATAGAAACTGTACAATCCTTTTTCCGCCAGTAGGAGCAAGATGAATCGACGCGAAGCACTAGCGGCGCTCGGCGCCACGGCCGTAGCCGCTCAGGCTCAAGACGCCGCAGGACCCTATCCCCACTTCGACGCCATCCTGCGTCGGCATGACGAGGCTGTTGTGCACTACATGTCTCGGCAGATCACCGATCCAAAAGCTCGCTGGCGGGGCAACTTCGCCGACGCAAACGGCCTGTTCTGGCCCGGGACCTTGTCCGGCATTCTGGAAACATTGGCGACAGCTTTTGTTTACCCGCAATCCAAGCACTACAAGAGCAATGAGGTCTTCGCACGCATGCAGATGGCCTCGGAAACTCTGCTGCGCGAGACCTCGGCCGACGGGAACATCGACAATCCGGTGACCAATTGGAACTCCCCGCCTGACACGGCGTTCGCCGTACGCTCACTGGCTAGTGGCGCGATCCTGGCACGCAGGGCGGGGAATCGCGAAGCCTCGGCATTGCTCGAGCCCTGGCTGCGGAAGGCCGGAGCATCGCTCGCTCGCGGAGGCATTCACACCCCGAATCACCGCTGGGTGGTCTGTGCAGCCCTCGCTCAGGTACACGAGCTATTCAGTGAGCCCTCGTACCTCAAGCGCATCGATCAGTGGCTCGCAGAGGGCATCGACATTGACGAGGATGGTCAATACGACGAGCGCTCCACCGCCGTCTACAACCCGATCACGGACAACGCGTTCACCACCATGGCCGCGAAGCTGAAGCGCCCCGAGCTGCTCGATCCGGTGCGCAAGAACCTGAATGCGATGCTCTATCTCCTGCACCCCGGCTACGAAGTGGTCACCGAGATCTCGCGGCGTCAGGATCTAAACCAGCGCGGCGACATGGGCGGCTACTGGTTTTCGCTTCAGCACCTCGCCGTGCGCGACAACGATGGTCGATTCGCGACTCTCAGCCGTCACTTCGCGCCAACTCGCGGATCGTTGCCCGCGCTGCTCGAGTACCCCGAGATCAACATCGCAAAGCCCAGCCCTCAACCCGTCCCTGATACCTACGAGAAGACCTTCCCGGGTCTTGGCCTGACCCGCATCCGGCGCGGCGAACTGAGCGCTTGCATCTTCGCAGACAACAGCCGCTTCTTCACCCTTCGCAAGGGCGTGGCCGTCATCAACGCCGTCCGCTTCGCAAGCGCATTCTTTGGCAAAGCCCAGTTTCGCCCAACGAGCGTCGCCAAGCGTGAGGGAGCATGGTTTTTGACCCAGTCGCTCGAGGGCCCCTACTACCAGCCCTTCCAACCGCCTCGCCGCATCCAGGCCTCCGAATGGACCGACACTCAGAAGCAGCGCCCGCAATCCGAGGTGATGAAACTCACCCAGAGCGCCGAGATCCGAGAGACACCCACCGGATTCCGCATCCGCATTCGCGCTAATGGCACCAAGGACGTACCTCTCGCCATTGAGGTCAATTTACGTGAGGGCGGAAAGCTCGATGGCGTCGAGCCTGCGCCTGATGTCCCCTCGGGCTTCCTGCTTTCTCGAGGGCAAGCCGTCTACAAGCTCGGCGGGAATACGATCAAGTTCGGTCCCGGACTCGCAGTTAACACCTATACACAGGTTCGTGGAGCCGAATCCAAACTCTCTGGACCGAGCGTGTATCTCACGGGTCTTACCCCGTTCGACCACACGCTCGATTTCGAGTGTTCCTGAGACAGCGGCTTAGAAATCGAGCCGCAACCCCATCGTGATCAGTCGAGGCCCTTGCTGCGGCCCGGTTGCTTTCCCGAAGTCCACGCTGCCAATCGTGCCGTTCACGCCGAAGTTGGTCCGATTGAACAGGTTGAACGCGTCAGCGCGATAGACCAAATCAACCGTGCGATCTCCACGGACCGGGACCTTCCAGCGCTTCTGCACGGACACATTCTCGGTCAGCACCGGCGGCTGCCGGAAGTCGTCGTAGTAGAACGCAGCGTTGCCTAATTCATATTGGCCAGGGAAAGAGAACGGCGACGAAGCTCCGAAGTTGAAGTAGCGGACACTTGGATTGTCCGGATCGAGATCCGTTCGACTCGTGCCTGTCGAGATCGGTGCACCCGTCACATTCGCCTTCTTAATGCGACTGAATAAGACACCGTTGCCAATCGTATTCGGAGCGCTCACCTGGATCAGCGCGCCCGAATAGTATTTCTGCGCTCCAGCGATCGTCCACCCACCGACGACCGCATCCAGCCAACGGCTCCCGTTCAGCCACTTGCGTCCACGACCAAACGGCAGATCGTAGGAAGACAGAATGTTCAGCACGTGAGTCTGGTCGAACGGTAGGAACGATTTCGCGTCGTTGATGTTGTACGCGTCCTGCGCATTCACCTGCGTCTGCGAGAAGATCTGCCGGAAATGCATCAAGCCGAGTGATTTTGACCAACTGTACGCGGCCATCAATTGGAACGAACCGAAGCGACGCTCCACCTTCGCCTGCAACGCGTCGTACCAGGAGCGCCCGACGCCCGAGTTGCGGTCGCTGATGTTGAGGTATTGCGGATACGGCCGGAGAGCTTGCGCGAGCGTCTGGCTATTCGGGAAGTCAGGATAGGGCTTTCGGAACCCTTTGGCAATCACCTCCGGATCATCGATGCGGCGCTGCAGCAATGAGCCTAGAGCCAGCCTGCTGACTGGCAACTGGTTCAGTTCCACGGTCGAGTTCAACCGGTAGGCGCGATTCCCCTGGTAGGCGACGTCGATCAGGAAGTTCTTGATCTCGTGCTGGATTCCGATGCTCCAGTTGTAGATCCGAGGTGCCTTGCCGAAATTCGGCCCCAGCACATCCACACTCTTGAAGTTGCCGAAGGTGGGATCGAGATACGGCGGAGGCGTGAACGTCGTCGGCGTCGGCACGCCGCCGTTGTCCCAATTCACCACGGGATTCAGACCGTCCGACAAGAAGCTGAGGTTGCCCCCGCTGAAGCCTTCACGACATCCGCAACCACCATTGCCGAGCGTCTGATAGTAAATGCCCCATCCGCCGCGCAGCACCGTCTTGTTGGTCAACCGGTAGGCTAGTCCAAGCCGCGGCCCGATGTTGGCCCAATCCGTTGGATAAGGCCGCTTCACACCAGTGCGCCCCGCTCCGTTGCCCGCGAATACCAATGCGCCAGGCAGTCCACCTGCTCCTGGATTCGGCCGGTTCAGGTCAATCCAGGAGTAATCTCCGTTCGCCTCATACCACCCAATCGGCACTTCATACCGGAATCCGAGATTCAGCGTCAGTCGAGGGTTCACTTTCCATGTGTCCTGGAAGAACACCGCGTGATAGCCATAGCGAACATCACCTGCGAGCACTGGGGTGGCCGTGATGTCCGCCTGATTCGCCGCACCGAGGAGGAAGCTCGCGAACGCATTGCCCGTACCTGCGAGATTCGCGGGTGATGCGGTTTGAGCGCGCGTGTAGTAGTAGTTGCCGTTCGTGCCAGCCAAATCGACAGGGGATGAGAAGGTGCGAAGCCGGCGCAGATCCCAGCCCAGCTTGAATTCGTGCTTGCCCCGTAGATACGTCAGGGCCTGCGTGAAATGGAAGGTCCAGTTGAACTGAGTTCCATCCTGTACTTTGCCGTCCTGCCGGCCCCAGTTCGTCAACTGATCCGCACCCTGGAAGGTCACACGGGGAAACACGTCCGACAAGCCAGTCAACGGTAGTCCGATCTTCGAGCCAAAGCCAAACTGCGTCGGGACGCCCCAAATCTGCTGCTGCCTCGTGAACCCGAAGGTCGAGTGCAGCAACAGAGTCGGGGTGAACACGAAGTCATGATTGACGCGATAGTTCTCGGGCTTCTGGAACTCTTCGAAACCCCAGTTGAGAGGTCCCGGGAAGTTTTGGAGATTGTTCGTGACTTGATTGATCCGGCTCATGTAAAAAGCCAGACGGTTGTTCTCGGTAAAGCTGTGGTCGAACTTCAAGCTCCAGTGTGTGCTGTCAAAATTGCTCTGGTCCGTGAACTGGTAGTTGTTGGTGAGACCAGGAGAAGTGGGATCAGGTATCAGTGGCAGAATGGCCGCTGAGACCCGGCTCCAACGATTGCGAGGAATGATGTTGCCCGTAAACGGAGTTCTCGTTGCGGTCGCGCCAGTGCCCACGGTTGTCGCCGGATCGTAGATCGGAAAGGACAACTCGCTGAAGTTGCCTTGCTTCATGAGCGCGGTTGGCAACGTCGGAATCGGGTTCGGCAGCGACGCTGTCACTGGCCGGACGTCCTTCACGTAGGTGAAGAACCAAAATGTCTTGTTGCGGCCGTCGTAAACCTTCGGGATAAAGATCGGACCGCCGATCACACCGCCGATCTCATTGAACCTCTGCTTCGGTCGGAAGCCAGGAGTTCGACCGGGCACGCGATTCACGTTGTAGCCGGCAGCCTCCCAAATGTCACGACGCATGTTCAGAAACGCACCGCCGTGAATATCATTAGTGCCTGAGCGGCTGAGGAAGATCTCGAGGCCACCACCAAAGCGCCCGTACTCAGCCGAGTAATTGCTCGTCACGATCTTGAACTCGCCGAATTGCTCCGATGCCGGAAAGTTGAACACTGTTCCGCCCGACTCAGGGATGGTCTGACTCGCACCATCGAGCAGCACTTCCTTCGCTCGTCCGCCTGATCCTGTGATGCTGACCTCCGCCAGGCCGGCTCCCTGATTGACTCCCGGCATGTAGTTCACAAACGCCTCAGGATTTCGAATACCGCCGCTAAACAGAGGGAGGGTGTTCAGGAATCGAGTGGATATTGATTGACCGCGCTCCGAGTTGTCGATCTCGAGCAACTGCGCCTGCGCTTCGACCTCCACCGTCTGCTGCACATCTCCAATCTCCAGACGGAACTCGACAGGTTGGCGCTGCGCGACACGAATCTCGATGTCGTTCTGTTGAGCGCGCTTGAATCCAGTGGCTTCGGCCGTGATGCTGTACATTCCGACCGGCACGCTCGGAAGCACATAAAGCCCGGCTTCCGTAGTGACTGTCTCGAGTTCCTGACCAGTCTGGATGTTCTTCGCTCGGATCTTTGCATTGGGGACCACAGCGCCGTTCGGGTCAGTGACGACGCCGCTAATCGATCCCGTATTGGCTTGAGGATAAGCAACTGCCGCGAGCAGCAGCGCTGCTACAGCGAGACGAGAGTTCATAGGCACCTCGTAGAGATTTAGGCAATCCTATGTCAACGACTCTCGCAAGTCAATGATTGCTAACAATTACGCGATGCTTTCCCGCCGGTAGCCGCATCGATTGGGCCGGCTCCAGGTTCCAATCACCGATCCTGACCTTCTTCGGTATCGCTGAAAACGACACCAACGCCCGTGAGGTGCTTTCGTATTCGAACTCGATCCTCTCGTTTGACGCGGACGCCGAGATCAGCTCCGCGTTCAGGTCCAGGATGCGCAGCGGCAGCTCCTCCTGTGCGCGAGTCACATGATGTCTTCCCGCAGGCACCCAAACCGTGGAGCCATCAACAAACGGCCATGCTTTGCCATCCACAGTGGCAGGTCCGGCCCATCGAACGCCCGTCGTTTGCTTTGCATCGACCGTGACGCCCTCCTTGCCCACCTCGACCAGTCCGACGCTCGCCGCGGCCGCAGGCAACAGCTTCCAATCCTGACGCAGTATCGAGTTCTCGAAGTACAACGCCACGCGAGCAAACGCCTGCGATGCCATCGATACCAGCTGAAACAATTCGACACCGGTCTGTTGCTTCGTTGGATACACGTCCTGATAGCGCTCGACGATATTGATGTCGATTGCCAGCCTGTCGCGCCGAGGCGTCAGCGGCGCATACTTACCCGCGAGCTCCGGATATCTCTCGGGACCCAAGTGCCACATCGTCGCGGGATCCTCAATCAGGAACGTGAACGAGTGTTTATCGAGCAGCCCAAGCGCCGCGACTGCATCGGCACCAAGCAAGTCCCGCATGCGTCCGTCATACCGATCGTCGATATGGGTCAGCACAAGATCGAAATCTGGCTTCGTTTTGCGAATCTCTTCCATCTCGCCGATCCACTGTCCCTGCAACTGACGCGTGAGCTCGGCCCGATAGTCCAAAAACTGGCGCACCTCCGATTTGTCCGAGTCCTTGATGTCCGCAGGATCAACACCAAAACGGCTCCTGTAATCACGCCGGACGTCGTCATTCATCGGCGTAAACCGAGCCTTATTCGCGAACCCTTCCAGAGACTCGAAGTACAGCTCGCCCAGATTCGCACCATCCCAGTCGAACCGGTCCAGCAGACCGCGCAAGCCTTGCGAAACTGCCCTCCGGCAATCCGCATTCTGCAAATTCATCAGCTTT
>DASQVJ010000656.1:0-12423 GCA_035640835.1 Bryobacteraceae bacterium | reverse complement strand
CGCTCGCAATCTCCGCCTGAACCTGGCTGATGCGAAGCTGACGTTCCCGCACTTCGCGATTGTAGGTGCTGTTATTCGCGAGAATTCGCTCGACTTGGGCGTCGGTAAGGTTCAGGTATCCACGCAGGGCTGGAATGTAATTGAACCAGGGATTTGTCTGCGCGGCGGCGGTGAATCCGATTACGCAGATTACGCAAGGGAGTAGCGCGTAGCGAATCATTCCACGCCATTGTACTTACCTTTTCGCTTCTCAGGAAGCCTTTGGGCGGCTAGCGAGCGGCCTCGGGAGCGCTCGGGCCCGGGCCGGCAGCGCGGGTCAGTGGGAACGGGTTGCGTATTAGACCTGACGCGTTGCTCGGGAAGTAACAGGCTGACAGGCCGCCTCCAAGCCGGGATCCGGTCGTTGAGTAGAAGGCGTTCGAATCGATCCAATTGAAAGGAACATAACCGGCTTGCGAGGTCATGAGTCCTGCTGCCTCGCCTTCGGATATCGCGGGCAGAAGCTTCTTTGCTTCTTCTAATGCGGCGAGTCTTGCGCGCTGAGCGTCGGTGAGTACTTCGCGGTTGCGCTGCATGGTGCGTTCGGCTTCGGAGCTCAAGAATCTGCAATGCGATTCGATCTCGGCGTAGCGCATCCCAAGTGCGAGAGGATCGATGTTTTCTTTTTTGGTCTCGCTCGCGATCTCGGTCTGAACCTGGGTGATGCGGGTCTGACGTTCCTGGACTTCGCGATTATAGGTAGCGTTATTCGCGAGAATTCCGTCCACTTGGGCGTCGGTGAGGGTTAAGTATTCGCGCAGGGCTGGGATGTAGTTGAACCAGGGATTTGTCTGCGCGGCGGTGGTGAGGGCGAATATACAGAGCAGGAGAATGGGGCGAAGCATCGCCCCTTATTGTATGTTCCTTATTGCTGTGGGGGTATCCAGCGAGTGTTGGATGGGCGGTTGTTGAAAGGGGAACGGAATGCGACTCAGTCCAGATCGGACGCCTCCGCATGCTGTGGTGGGATTTCCCAATAAAAACGTGGTGAATGACATTAAGCCACTTCCGGATCCGGGGTAGACGATCGGTACGAATAGCCGGTTCGCCGGAGCGGGACTGCCCGCCTTCATGAGGCGCGCGGACTGCGCCTCGTTGATTGTCGGCAAGAGCTTCAATACTTCTTCGAAGGCATCGAGCTTGGCGCGTTGGGCTTCGGTGAGCACTTCGCGGTTTCGCTGCAGGACGCGGCTGGCTTCCGCGTCCAGGAATCGGCACTGTGACTCTATGTCTGCGTAGCGGGTCCCTAGAGCCAACGGATCAACGTTCTCCTTTTCGGTCTCCACATTGATCTCGAGTTGCAGCCCGAATATGCGTCCTTGTCTCTCTTCGACTAGATCGTCGTACGCCTTATTATTCGCGGTAATTCGATCGATCTGAGCCTGCGTTAAGGTCAAGTAAGTGCGGAGCGACTCGAAGTACCAGGGTGTCGTTTGCTGCGCGGCGGCGGCGAATCCGAATAAGCAGAGGAGCAGCGCGTGGCGAATCATTCCGCGCCATTGTACTTACCTTTTCGCTTCTCAGGAAGCCTTTGGGCGGCTTTGCAGGGCGCGAATATTCTCGAGCATGGAGCTTGCGATTGCTTTTCCCCTCTCGAACGCGTCCTGGTAAGCGGCTTTGCGCTCAGCGCGGCTGAATCCGTACCCGAGATGGTAGTAGCGGTCGAGGGAAATGCCGGCTACGAATGTTCCGGCATACGCCACTGCAGCTTTAGGTATTAAGCCTCCGCCGAACGGGATTTTACCGACGAGTTCTCGTGCGAGGGCGCGCCACCCGAAGGCTCCGCCCACGATGGATGCGATTTCGGCTCTTTGCTCGCTGTATCCGACGGCGCGGTCGCTGGCAGCGGCGATTTGAAAGGCCATGCGGATTTGATTCATGGTGATAAACGCGGTGTCCGACGCAAATTCACCGATAGCCCACGGCAAAGAAATAAATGGCACGATGCTGGGAACGGCGGTGGCAAGCGAGAATAATGCATTCTCATTGCAGACGTTTCGGATAATCCGGTTGACCACGGGCTGCCGGAAATTCACCAAATGCTTGGCCAGAGCTAATGACAGCTCGGGTCGGCGCTCGATGATTTCCTCCACCATACGCTCGGGATTCGCGCGGTAGAAGGTGAAATCGTCAGGGCCGTGCGGGGTGTCCTCGTCGTAAATGCGAAGAGTCGGAGTGTCTGGAGCTTCGCCGGCTTTGAAGACGACGTTGCGAACCTCCTCGCGCTTCACCTGCGAGATGGTTGGAGGCGCGAAGAAGCGGCCCATTTCCCGATAGCTCTCCGGGGACGAGCCAATTACCTCAATCACAATCCGTTGATCGGCCTGCTGCCGGACCTCGTTCGGATTCAGCGTGCCGATTGCATCTCGAATTTGTTTGATCATGGGCCTTTCATTCACCTTCAGGTTCGACGCTCGCAGGTAGCAAACCGCTACATTCGGAAGACCACCTGCAGTTCCTGCCGCCAATCCATCCCCAGACCGATCCGCACAACCGGAACCTCCAGCGACAGGTATGACAAGAGCTTATCCGTGCTCGGGTGCCATTCGAGCGACGGTGCGACGAGGTAGAGAACAGGAGAATCGCTGCGGAGCGACACCCCGGGAAAGAAACCTTTGAGCCGGAGATCGTCGTTCATGAGATGCCAGCGAACGCGCATCCAGTAGTCGAGCGCTTGCAGCGGCAATTGGATGTCCTCGCTTGCCTTGAGCTCGAGCACTGCCAGGCGCCCGGAGCGATGCACAGCCAACAGGTCCAGGACACCTCGCTCGGCGGCTGAGAACGAGGGCACCTGGCCGTAGACGGGAGACGGCAGCAGCGACGCGTCGATTGTTTCGAGATGGCGACGGACCTGGGATTCGAGCCAGGCTTCGGGTGCTCGAGTGTAAAGGGGACTTTGACGATCCGACTCGCTCGACCGTCGCACTGCGAGTTCCTCGGCAAGCGCCCTCAATTGGGCGACGCTGGCGCGCTGCGGCGTGCGCTCCTCGAACGTCGCGAACAGACCGTCGTCGGTGATCCTGGCGAACTCGAGGCCGTTGACTCGAAGATGTACACCGCTCAAGTCCTCGATGGCATCGACGTTGGGCACTTGCGTGATCTCGGCGACAGCGGCGCGATCGATTTGAGGGCTGGAAGACCGAGCGGGCAGGTGGGTGTCGTGATTCCCGACATCCTGCGGATCGGCGGCGACAATCGATCCGTCCTCACTGTAGACCAACGTAATCAGGCGGACCTTGAGGGTGTTGAGCCAGCGAGCCCGCAGCAGGATGTTGCGTTCGCGGTGCTCGGGGATCCACAGCAGCAATCCTTCCACCATGCGCTTGCGTTCGCGCTGCCGGAGGTAGTCGAACCAGAGCAGCGCAAAAGCGAGAGCAGCGTCGGCATCGGCTTCAGGAGGGCAGGCGAGGGCGGCCCAGGCAACGGGTCCACGTGTCAGCATCGCACGAGGGTAAACCGGTGAGAAAGAGTGCTCGAGGTCCTGCTCGGTGGTGAGCTCAGCGATCTCCCAGTTCGGATACTGGCGCATCAGCATGCGACGGAATGTCTCTCGGAATGCCTGCCGGCTGCCTTTTTGTGTCGCGCCGCGAACCTGTGGCCGCGAGGTGTCGAGCAGCTTCAGCGTGCCGATCTTTTTGCCGAAGCGCTCGACCTCGAGCTCGAGGAGTCCTGTGCGACTGCTCGCGACACCGATAATTTTGCGAACCAGGTTGCGGTCACGATCCCAGACCTGGAGAGTCAGGCGACCGTTCTGCAAGAGGACTTCGTGGTTCCCGGGAAGGAGCGGAAATTCCTGCTCGCCTGGCTCGAGAAGCGCAGGCGCCTTGGCGGTCCTCAGAAAGTCCTGCAAAACCTGATAGGCGTCGTCCGGACCGCTTTGCGCACGTTCGCGACCGCCGTTGGGCATGCTTCTTTATTGTAAGTTTGAGAAGGATGAGTCTACAGACTCGAGAAAGTTTAGACCTGCTTCGCGGAAGATACGAGCAGGTGGAGGACCGCATCGCGCGGGCGGCGGCGAGAGCCGGAAGACGTCGTGAGGATATAACGCTGGTTGCGGTGACGAAGACGTTTCCGCCCGAGGTAACTCGCGATGCTTATGCGCTCGGAATGCGGCATTTTGGTGAGAACTACGTGCAGGAGTTTCAGGGGAAGTCGGCTCAATTAGGCGATTTGACCGATGCGGTTTTCCATCTGATCGGGCATTTGCAATCGAATAAGTCGAATGTGGCGGCGCAGCTTTTCGATGTGATTCAGACGGTGGATACGCCGAAGTTGGCGCGGCGCTTGGATTCGGTCGGCAAAGTTCTCGACGTATTTTTGGAGGTCAAACTTGGAGATGAGGAATCGAAGAGTGGGGCTCGGCCTGAAGAGCTTCCCGAGATCATCGAAGCCGTGAGCGCATCTCCCAACTTGCGTTTGAAGGGGCTGATGGTGATCCCGCCGTGGTCTGAGGATCAGGAGTTTTCACGTCCTTACTTTTCCCAGCTCAGAGAGCTCGCCGAGAAACATCGGTTGAACGGCTTGTCTATGGGAATGTCGAACGACTTCGAAGCTGCGATCGAAGAAGGTGCCACGCATGTGCGCGTCGGCACGGCGCTGTTCGGGAGACGAACCCGAAAACCTTGACGCTCGGTTACTTTGCTCCCTCGTCGAATTCTCCTACAGGCGTGGGTGACTACGCGGAAGCTTTGCGCCAGGCGCTCTCGAGGAAAGCGGAGGTTCGCGTGAATACGGATGGCGACGTCAATCTCTACCACCTGGGCAACAATGAGCTGCACGCCGCCATCTATCATCGAGCTCTCGCAAGGCCCGGCGTTGTCATTCTGCACGATGCGGTGCTGCATCATTTCTACCTCGGGCAGTTGTCACGCGATGAGTACGTAGAGGAGTTCGTGTACAACTACGGCGAGTGGTACAGGGGCTTGGCGGAAAGACTCTACGATGGCCGAAGCCGCTCGGGAATTGCGCCCGAGTATTTCCGGTATCCGATGTTGGCTCGTGTTGCACAAACATCCAGGATAGTGATGGTGCATAACAAGGCTGCCGAGCAAGCGGTGAAATTGCACGCTGCCGACACGCCTGTTGTTACGGTTCCTCACATCCTGTTTCGCCCGCCGGATATCAGCGCGGACGATGTCGAGGAGACGCGTCGCACCTGGGGGGCAGAGAAAAAGTCCATGGTGTTCGGTATCTTCGGACACCTGCGGGAGACCAAGCGCGTCGCTAGTTGTGTGAGGGCTTTTCTGCGGCTTCGGCAGGCGCAACCGCAGGTCAGGCTGGTGGTTAGCGGTCGGCCGACGAGTGAGGCTTATCGAAAAACCCTTGAGCCATTGTTGGCGCAGCCCGGCATCCTCCGGCTCGGCCAGTTGGAGGAGCGGGACTTCTGGCGCGTCGCAATGTCGGTGGACGCCTGTATCAATTTGCGTTATCCCCAGGCGGGTGAGACATCGGGTATCGCTATCCGATTGATGGCGGCGGGCAAGCCGGTGCTGCTCTCGGATGGGCTCGAAGTATCGGAACTTCCGCCGGAATCCTGCGTACGGATTGACACGGGGCTCTGTGAGGAGGATATGCTCTACGAGCACATGCTCTGGCTGACTTTGTTTCCCGACGATGCCCGAGCGATCGGAACCGCAGCGGCAAAGCACATACGCTTGCATCACGAACCGGCGCTGGTGGCTGATCGAATGATGGGAGCTATCACTGGCTTGGGCGAAGCGGGAGTCCGATGAAGCACCGCCTTCGATTGCTTTGCATGCTGGCAGTGCTCGGGGCGCTGTGTGCTTCGATGCTGGTGCCCGTCAGCGCACGCGACGAGAGCAACATTGTGTTCGTGCCGATGCGTGACGGAGTGCGTTTGAGCACTTTGATCTCCCGGCCGGTGAAGAACGAGCGTGTGCCGACGATCCTGCTGCGAACACCCTATGGCCACGGAACCGAGTTGATTCCCAATCTCCAGTTCTTCGTCAGTCAAGGCTATGCAGTGGCCATGCAGGACGTCAGGGGACGCTACGGATCGAGTGGCAAGTTTCAACCGCTCGATCAAGAGCGAAACGATGGCTACGACACGATCGCCTGGATCGCGAGCCAACCATGGTCGAACGGTCGGGTCGGCATGATGGGTGGATCGTACCTGGGATACGTGCAGTGGCAAGCGGCGCTCACCGGTAGTCCACACCTGCGAGCCATCTTTCCGACTGTGGCGGGATCGGATGAGTACCTCGATCGTTTCTACTCGCCCGGCGGGGCGATGAAGCTGGGCCATCGGCTGCTGTGGATGAGTGAGAACGTACGCGTGCCCATGTACAAGCGGGAGTTCACTGCTTTTGTTCGGCACCTGCCGCTTCGAAACGCCGATGTTGCGGCTACAGGCCATCAGGTGGAGTTCTACCAGCGTCTATTGCGCCACCCCACGTATGACGAGTATTGGCGCGGTCTGAGCGTCCGCCGGCAGGCAAAACGGATTACAGTGCCTGCCTTCATTCTTGGCGGCTGGTTCGATAACTACGTGCAGGGCGACCTTGAGATGTTTCGCGAGCTGAGCCGCTTTAGTGCGGCGAATCGGCTGGTAGTAGGCCCCTGGCCGCATCGAGCTTTGGAGTCTCTGCCAGGAATGGATTTCGGCAAGAACTCCGGAGCGCCGATCCGGCGGTTTCAGTTGGAGTGGTTTGACCAGTGGTTGAAAGATGCTCCACCGCCCCCGAACGCATCGCCGGTGCGGATCTTCGTGATGGGTGCCAATATCTGGCGCGATGAACGAGAATGGCCGATCGCCAGAACGCGTTATGTTCCGATGTATCTCGCTGGAGCACCGGCTAACTCGGCGAAGGGACAAGGACTGCTACTCAGCGAGCCCGATCGCACTATAGGCCGCAACGAGTTTACGTACGATCCCAGGAACCCGGTGCCGACGATCGGAGGCTCCGTCTGCTGCAACTCGATCGTGTTTCCCTGGGGTCCGCTGGAACAGCGCGAGGCGGAAGCGCGCAATGATGTGCTGGTGTACACGTCGCCGCCGATGCGTCAGCCCTTGGAGGTAACCGGCACGATCCGAGTGAACCTGCTTGTCAGCACATCGGCGCCGGATACGGATTTCACGGCAAAGCTCGTGGTGGTCTATCCGAATGGCCGGACTCGAAACCTGACGGATGGGATCCTGCGGCTCCGCTATCGCGAATCGCTCGAGAAGCCGGTTCTGAGTAAGCCGGGCGAGGTGTACCAAATCACGATCGATTGTGGAGTGACGAGCTATCAGTTCCAGACCGGGGAAAGGATACGTGTGGACATTTCGAGCAGCAACTTTCCGCGTTTTGATCGCAATCCGAACACAGGTGCGGTGATCGCTGATGAGACGCAATTCCGCACCGCGCGGCAGACCGTGTTGCATGGGCGGTTCTATCCTTCGCACATTCTGCTGCCGACGATTCCGGCAGCGAGGCGGTGAATGAGTGAGCGGTCAGCGGTCAGCCATAAGCGCTCAGCCTCATTCACAGACAGGAGTGGAGTGCCTGCTCAGGGCGAGCAGTCTTCCGGTGTCTGCAATGGATTTGAGCTGATGGCTGAAGGCTGATAGCTGAAAGCTTTCTTCACTCGACGCGCACTTCGACCTGTTGGGTATCTTTGTTGCCTTGGGCGTCTTCTGCGGTGATCGTGTATGTGGTGGTCCTGGCGGGACGGATCTCGACGCAGCGGCTCAAGGAGGGCTTGAGGTCGGTAAGTTCGGGCTCGATTCGTACGGTCTTGGCGTTCTTCACGCCATAGCAGACGAGTCCAGTGGAGCCGCGAGCGACCACGCCGGGATTCGCGTAGAACATCAGGACTTTGACCGGACCCGAGGCATATCGCTCGACGATTCTGGTGTCAGACTCCGCGCGTGCTTGTGCGGCTTTCTCTTCCAGTTCGCGAGCGGATTTGTTGCGCTGCCACAAAACGAATGCCGGGTAGCATGCTGCGACGAGCACGACCAGCCAACCATATCGCAATGCCTTCCGCATCGACACCCCAAAACGTTAGAGGCAGTCGAGCACGAAATGGCTACCGATAAGCGGGGATTCCGGTCACACGTTCGCCGATCACCAGCGCGTGCACGTGATCCGTGCCCTCGTAGGTCTTCACTGTTTCCAGGTTGCAGAGATGGCGCATGATCGGATATTCGTCCATGATGCCGTTGGCTCCGAGGAGATCGCGCGAGATCCGGGCGCACTCCAGGGCAATCGTGACGTTGTTGCGCTTCAGCATCGAGACGTGCGCGGGCTCGAGCTTGCCTTCGTCCTTAAGGCGTCCGCAGTGCAGAGCGAGCAGCTGAGCTTTCGTGATCTCGGTGATCATCCAGGCGAGCTTCTCTTGCACCAGTTGATGGCTGGCGATCGGCTTGTCATCGAACTGCTTGCGAACGATCGAATACTGGCGCGCGGTTTCGTAGCAATCCGCGGCTGCGCCGATGACGCCCCAGCCGATCCCATAGCGAGCTTGCGTCAAACAGGCCAGCGCGGACTTGAGGCCTTTGGCCGCGGGCAAGACATTCGTCTCCGGAATGCGGCAATCCGAAAACGCGAGGCTCGACGTGACTGACGCGCGCATGCTCATCTTGCCGTGGAGGTCCGAAGTGGTGTAGCCGGGAGTTCCCTTCTCCACAAGAAAGCCTTGGATGCCTGCTTCCGTGCGAGCCCACACAATTGCGACGTCCGCAATGCTCCCGTTGGTGATCCACGTCTTCTCCCCATTGAGGACCCAACAGTTGCCCTGGCTCTTTGCGGTCGTCAGCATGCCGGCGGGGTTCGATCCGAACTGAGGCTCAGTAAGTCCGAAACAGCCGATGGCATCACCAGAAGCGAGTCGCGGCAACCAGTGCTGCTTTTGTTCTTCGGTGCCGAAACTGTAGATCGGGTACATGACAAGCGCGCCCTGCACTGAGGCGAAGGATCGAACGCCGGAATCGGCCCGCTCGAGCTCCTGCATGATGATGCCGTATTCGACAGAGCTCATTCCAGCGCATCCATAGCCTTCGAGCGAAGCGCCCAGAAATCCCAGCTCGCCCATCTCTTTGGCGAGATGCATGGGGAAGTACCCGTCACGGTACGCGTCGCGCACTTCAGGCAGAACTCGCTCGTCAACGAAACGGCGTGCGGTTTGCCGAACCAACAACTCCTGCTCGGTTAGTTGCGAGTCGACAAGCAGGTAGTCCACACCTTTGAAGGCCATACCTTCATGATAGGGACACCTTGGGGGGATCTGCTTTCTCTGCGAGCCCGGCGTGGAAGAATCCGTGGCATTTGCGGCAATAGAAGGGCGATTTGCCGAACCTCCACCAGAAGTAATCGCTGAGTGTTCTCAGCGGTCGAGCCCAGGTGTCGGGTGATCCGCACTTTGGACAAGGTCCGCCTTTGGGCAACCGCTCCATGGGTTACGCAACAACCTCCTCAATCTTCGACAAAGCCCAGCGCGCATGCTCCGCGACCGCGGGATCTGGAGATTGTATAAGTTTTTCGAGCGCTGCGATGTGGTCGGACGAAGGGGCATTGCCAATAGCGGTCAGGACGTTGCGGAGGAAGCCGGAGTGCTTCGATCGTTTGATCGGGGAATCGGCGAACGACTCTTTGAAGGCAAGCTCGTCCAGTTGGACTAACTCGTCGAGTGGTGGCGCGAAGTGTCTGGGTGCAAACTCGGGAGTCCGATCGGTAGGCGCTTTTCGATTCCAAGGACAAACGTCCTGACAAATATCGCAGCCGAAGATGTGTGTACCGACTCCTTCGCGCAACTCCTCGGGCATCGGACCTCGCAGCTCGATCGTGAGATACGAAATGCAGCGGCGAGCGTCGAGTTGCCAGCGACCTTGGGCGTCGGGCACGAGTGCGTCGGTGGGGCAGGCGTCGATGCAACGCGTGCATGTGCCGCAGCGGTCGGGTGGTGGTGCGTCAGGCTGCAGGGGAATCGAGAGCAGGAGCTCGGCGAGAAAAAACCACGATCCTTGCTGCTGGTTGATGAGGCAGGTGTTCTTGCCGATCCAACCAAGGCCTGCCAGGCGCGCGAGAGATCGTTCGAGCAGAGGCGCGGTGTCGACGCAAATCTTGTACTCGAAATGCTGGTGGACCTGCTGAAGTCTCTCGACGACGCGCTCGAGATCGTGTCGAAGGACATCGTGGTAGTCATCTCCCCAGGCGTAACGAGCGATCCAACCGCGCTGCGGATCGTTTAGCGCTGAGATGTCCGGTTCGGGGCCGTTGTAGAGCTTACCGACGCAGAGCACGGATTGGGCGCTCGGTAACAATTGCCGAACGTTCTGTCGCAAGCCGGCGCGGCGATCCGTCAGGTAGTGCATTTCACCTGCCATACCGGCATCGACCCAGCGGCGGAAGCGCTCGAAATCAGCGACGTCGTCAACGGGCGCGATTCCGGCGAGATCAAACCCACAATCGAGCGCACACCGTTTCACTTCCTGGGCGGTCAGAACCATTGAGCCCTTTGTTTTCATGCTACTATCTCCCGCTCCTCAAGGTTTTTGGCCCTTCCATTCGACGGGAGATTTCGCCATACAACCTTCAATCGATGCACTTGAGCGACAAGTTGTTTGGGCGTAAGCCGTTGAGCCCTATACTGCAGGGAGCTAAAGGTATAGGTGCGGTTTGGTTTCCGTGCTGGAGTTAAACCGGAAGCCTGCCAAAATTCAAGAGCTTAGGCCGGGTCGGAAGGGGCTCGGTACGAGGACCAAGAATACCGAATGTATAAGCCGATCAAGTACGCTGAGAAAGCTTTGACCTATGTCGCGGGTGCGGCCTGGATGGTGTATGACAAGATCAACGCCATCAACCAGAACGAGTCGTTCACCCCGAACTGGTCGGATAAGCCCCTCCTAAAGTCGTACCAGAAGACAAAGCCGCCGCTTGGATGGCCGCGCACGACGGACTCCCTCTGTCCGCGTTGCGTCCCCGAGATCCGGCAGCAGATCATCGACGGCAAGCTCCCTCACGAGATTCTGCTCAACGAGAAAGTGGGCGAGGTGAAGGCCCAGGTCATCGAGCGCGATGGCAAGATTCTGATGGTGAAGGAATGCGAGAAGCACGGTCGCTTCGAAGACGTGATGTCGATCGACCCTGCCTTCAGCAAGCACCTCGAGACCGTTTTCCCCGGCCGCGACATTCGCGCCCATAACGACGAGAAGCTGCACAACCACGGCTCGAGCACGATTAAGTACGGCCGTGGATCGGTGCTTACCGTCGACCTGACGAATCGCTGCAACATGATGTGCGATCCGTGCTTCATGGATGCCAACCAGGTCGGCTTCGTGCACGAGCTGAGCTGGGAAGACATCAAGACGCTGCTGGACAATGCGATTTCCATCAAGCCGCGCCGTCAGCTGTCGGTGCAGTTCTCTGGTGGTGAGCCGACGCTGTCGCCTTACTTCCTGGATGCCATTCGCTATTCGCGCAAAGTCGGTTACAACAGCGTGCAGGCGGCGACCAACGGTATCGAGTTCGCCAAGAGCCCTGAGTTCTGTAAGCAGGCTGCGGACGCCGGACTTCGTTATGCATATCTGCAGTTCGACGGCATCGGCAACGAGGCCAACTCGCACCGCGCTGTCGGCAACCTGTTCGATGTGAAGCTGCGCGCGATCGAGAACCTGCACAAGGCGGGTGTCGACATTGTGCCCGTGATCACGCTGATCAACGGCGTCAACAATGAGCAGGTGGGCGCAGTGGTTCGCTTCGCTCTCGACAATCCGAAGAAGATTCCGTTCCTCAGCTTCCAGCCGGTGTCGTTTACGGGTCGTGACGAAGCTGTGACCGATGAGCGCCGTCAAGCCCAGCGCTACACTCTCTCGCACCTCGCGCACGATGTGAAGAATCAGACGGGCCTCGGCGAGCCGACTCGCGACTGGTTCCCGATCTCCTTCATGTCGACGTTCTCGGACTTTGCGGATCTGATCCACGGACCCAATGCCGATTGGGGTCAGCTTTCCTGCGGTTGCCACCCGAACTGCGGCACGGGTTTCGCGGTGATGTGCGACAAGGAAACGAAGGAAGCCGTCCCGGTGACCGCGTTCCTCAACGCCGTGCAACTTGCCGAAGACATCAAGAGGCTGAACGATGCCGGTCGCAGCAAGTTCTGGTCCGGTGTTGGCGTAACGCTTGCGCTGATGCGCAACTACGATCCGTTCAAGACTCCCACGCACTTCAAGCTGACCGACATGCTCGAGAAGTTCGATAAGTGCTTCCACGTGACGAATCGCAATTACGGGAAGGTGACCGGCGATCGGACCATGGCGGACATCGAGAAGCGCCGCAAGGATCGTTGGAACTTCCTGTTCATCGCGGGCATGTGGTTCCAGGACCTTTTCAACTACGACTTCCGCCGCACCGAGCAGTGCATCATCCCGTACGCTACACA
>DASQVJ010000655.1:0-5562 GCA_035640835.1 Bryobacteraceae bacterium | reverse complement strand
TCTCGTGGTTGATCGTGTATCGCGCTGATAAGAAGCCGCTGACGGTCCTCACAATAGTCCACGCCAAGCGCGACGTTGAGAAAGTACTCGGCAGGCACTAGTCATCTCATCGTCACCTTCGAGTCCGATGTCAGATCAACTCGCAGTCGCGCGAAACATACTGGCGAACTTCAACGATTGTTCGAAGCCGGCGAGGAGTACTCGTACGCCGCGCACCCGCCAGCTTTCTTGCGGGAGGCATGGCTTATATGCCACGTTGCGCAGCCGCCGACTTAGCTCGCTTGAGTATCGAAGCCGGAACGTCCAACGTTGCCTTCATCCCTCTCACTTCATCACCATCCGATCCATCTCGCCCGACTTCAGAGCCTTCTCCCCGGCCTTGAACCCGTTCATCTCCAGCACGTAGGCCACAACCTCCGCATACGTATCCTTCGGCAACGATCCGGGCGCACCGGGCGGCATCGTCTTCTGCGATTTGTTATAGAGCACCTGCACCGTCCGACCCTTCCACACCCTCGCAAAGTAATCACCAGCCAGCGGCGTGCCCATCGTCCCGTTCGTCATGCTGCTCCCATGGCACGACGCGCAGTTCGAGTTGTATGCTTTCTTCCCCGCAGCCGACTGTGCAGCCGTGAACTGCGGCGGAATCGCATTCACCACCACTTCCTTGCTCGGTAAATCGGAACCAGGCTCTCGACGCTCCGTCACCTTGGGCACTTCGTCGGACACGACCCCCATACCCTCGCCGATGTAAGTGAACGCCAGGATCGCTCCGGGGTTCTCCATGCGCCGAATCACGCCGCCGTCACGACCCTCCGCCAGCCCGCTCGAATCCGTGGCCACGTAGATCGTCCGGCCATCTGGACTCACCGCCGTATCCCGATACCGGTTCTCTGATTGGAAGTAGCGCGAGAAAAAGCCGGCCGCTGCCTGCCCCCGGTCATCCAGAGGCAGCACATACAACGACCCGCGCTTCAGCGTCGAAACAATGACAGTCTTGCCCCAACCTGGGATGCGCGAATCCCCACCCTGATAAAACTCAATCGACGACGCACCCACCGTCGGCCAGCAAATGTAGTGGATGCCCTTGCAAGCCGGATCCTGAAAGTTGTACCCGCTTGGTACTGTGAACATCGTCGCCACCGGCGGCTCGAACGGCTTCGTGAATGCCGACTCCGGCTCTCTCGGCACGGTCGGATGGATCGCCAGATCATTGAACTTCAACTGCGAACAAGGTGTCGTCGCCTCAGCCCACCGGGCATACTCATAAGCCTTGTTATCCCGAAATCCCGCCACATGCGGCCATCCATAGTTGCGACCCGCCTTCAGGATGTTGACCTCGTCGTCGGTCTTCGGCCCATGATCGGAGTTGTACAGCGTGCCATCGGGGCCAAAGTCGATGCCCTGCGGATTCCGATGCCCCAGCGTGAAAACATGGCTCACCACACCGCCAAGCTTCGGGTTATCGGCTGGAATCGAGCCATCCAAATTCAGTCGTAGGGATTTCCCGACATACGCCGCATAGTTCTTGTCGCGAAGCTCCTGCTCTGTCGGCAGCCTCTGCGCTTCCACCGGGAAGCAGCTGTTGCCGAGCTGATTATGTCCCTGATCCCCGAGCGTGAGATACAGTTTCCGGTCCGGCCCAAACTTCAGCCGCCCGGCGACGTGATCGTTGCCCGCCGGCAGCCCGGAGATCAAGGTGACTGGAGATGACAGCGTACCCTTTGCGGCATCGTAGCTTAGCCGCACAACTTTGAGATACATGTACCGATAGGGACTGTTCGGATCCGCCACCTCCGGATCCGCCCCCTTCGCTCGATCGGTGTACGTGTACGAAACATAGACGAAGTCGTTGCCCGAGCTCTTCAGCAACTCCGGATGCAACGCCATCCCCAGCAGCCCGTCCTGGCCCCCAGGCGCCAGGACCTCGTCAATCGTGATGGCAACAGCCTGCTGCCCCGTGACCGGATCAACGCGAGTTACTCGCTTGCCCGTCCGCTCCGTCACCCAGAGCTTCGAGTCAGGACCCCACGTCACCTCCCATGGATTGCCAAGCCCCGAAACGACTACCTTCTTCCGAAACCCCTTGGTTCCTCGAACGACCGTTTCCGGCCCATGCTGGCCCCAAAGCGCAAATGCCCCAAGAATCCAAACCGAAGTACAAAACTTCAAATTCATTCCATAGGCATCATAATCTCAGTGCCTTTCCGGCCTGCAGATGGACCTGCCAAAACCCTCAAAAGCGCAGTCGCAATCCAAACTGGAGCGTCCTCGGATCGGTCGCACTCGTCACTTGCCCGAAGTTATTCGCACCCACCGTACTCGCCACGTCCCAATACGAGAAATGATGCGGAAAGTTGTAAACCTCGGCCCGAAACTCGGTTTGCACCCTCTCCGTAATCGTGAAGATCTTGTGCGCTGAAACATCCCAAATGCTCTGCCCAGGACCCTCAATGGCATTCCGGCCCAAGTTCCCGAATCGACCCGCCGGAGCCTGCACAAAGGCCGCCGGATTGAACCACCGCCTCGGTTGCCGAGCCTCCGCATACGGATCCCCGATCACATCCGGCCTCTGCTGACCCGTGACACCGATACCCGCAGCATCGCCAGGGATCGTAATGTTGAGCGGCCGGCCTGTCTGCAGCGTAGTCACACCCGACAACTCCCAGCCCCCGAGCACCTGTTCGTACCACCGCCGCGGCACCCTCCAGAACGGCAGCGGATACACATAGCTCGCCACGAACACATGTCGCCGGTCGTTCGCCGAAAGAGCCCTTTCGGCTTTGAAGTTGTAGCTGTCCTGCGGCAGCTCGTCATAGTTCGTCGCATCCGTAATCGCCTTCGCCCACGTATACGACACATTCAAGATCCCCGAGCCCGAAAACTGCTTCCGCAACTGCACCTGCATCGAGTTGTAGATAAAGTTCGACCCGGTGATGAACTGGTTAATATTCGCGTAGCCCGGATACGGCCGCAGCGCATTCACGTTTACGCCGGGGTTGCTTTGCAATGTTCCAGCCGGAAGCTGATTGATGTTGATTCGCCTGTACTGATTCCACCCGCTACTGCCCACATACGCCACGTCCAGCACTGTATCGCTTAGCAGCTTATGCTGGATGCCCAAGCTCCAGTTCTGCACCTTCGGTATATCGACACCGATCTCGTACGAATCAACGCTCGGAGGTACTGGACGCGCACTTCCACCGCGCGGATTCTCCACGTTCGCCGAGAACACCGTCGACGACTGAATGAACGGCGGATTGTTCACGCGCCCAAACACAAAGTTGCCCTGCACTCTTTCAAAGAACAGTCCATAGCCGCCGCGAACCACGGTTTGCGTACGACCCGTCAGATCATAAGCGAACCCAATTCGCGGGCCAAAGTTGGCATTCCTCCAGGGCGAGATCTCCTTCGGCAGACCGCGGAAGATCCTCCGCACATCCGGATCGTTCGCGTTCGGAATCCGCTCCGCCGCGAACTTCGGTAGCCCTTCTCCTCCGGCCACCAGTCCATTGACCAGGTCTCCGGTCCCCGGCACAATCTGCCCATTGCTCCGATCGATCTGCGGAGCCCTCGCGAGATCATAAAAGCTCGGCGCAAACACCACTGCGTTCTGCAGCGCCGCGTATTGCGGTTGCATCAGCGTCCACCTCAGCCCGAGATCCAGCGTCAGCCTCTGCGACACGCGCCAGTTATCCGCACCATACATCTCAATCTGTGTAAAGCGGAACCATCCCTCGCGGCCGCTGCTCGACTCCGAGTACGAGTTAAAGTTCCCTAGCAGCGCATCCGCCAGTCCGTTGCCCGTGCTCAGCGCATGCCCGCTTGCAAAGGTGAAAGTCCCGTTGATGTCCGGCTGGTTGTCCTGATTCTTCCGGCTTCTCATGGCCAGAATGCCTGCCTTGATCGTGTGATTCCCCACCACCCTCGAGTAGTCGTCCTTCAATTGAAAAACCCGGTTGAAGTTGTTCCAGTTGCGAGGCTGCACATCCAGGTTGTTGAAGCCCGCCACGCGCAGCTGAGGAACTGCCCTCTCATTGGCATAGATCATTGGATAATTGATCCCGTACGCAGCGCGGCTGTAGTCCGTGGTGAAAGTTGGATTCGGGGCGAAATTGCCCTGCCGGATCACGTTGCCCGTAAAGGTAAATTGCAGCGTGTTGACCGCGGTGGGCGAAGGCACGAATGTCCACTTAGCACTCGTGTTCAGGCCCGGAATATCGCGGTTGTACAAGACGAAGTTGCTCGTATTCTGCAGCGACGTATAGAAGTCATGCAGATAGTGCACCGCAATCTGGTGGCGCTCGTTCAGGTTGTAGTCCACCTTCGCGATGTACTGGTTGCTGTCCAACGGATTCGGTGCGAGGAACAAAAAGTTGCCACCCGTGCCCGTGAAATTTGGCGACGGGTACAGGTCCACGAGTTTCTTCCCGTTCGGACTGAACCGGTTCGCGGGCACAACCCCTCCCGGAAAAACCTGTCCCGTGGCGGGATCCCTCGGCCACTGCGCCTGCGGCAGAGCCGAAAAATCGCCTGCTCTCTGCGCGAGATTCGGCACGTTCCAAACGTTTACGTTCTGCTGCCTCAGCCTCTTATATTCGGCACTGAAGAAGAAGAACAACTTTTCCCGGTCTCGATTGAACAGGCGCGGCACATAAATCGGTCCACCGAGGTTGCCGCCGAAGTTATTAAACCGGAGCTTCTGCTTTGTGGTCGCATTCCAGGCCCGCGCATCGAAAGCGTCATTGCGGACGTACTCATACAGTGCGCCATGGAAGGCTTTGGTCCCGCTTTTGAGCGCCAGATTCACTACCGCGCCCGAATTCTGCCCGTACTCGGCGCTGTAGTTCGACGTCAAAACTTTGAATTCCGCGATCGCGTCCGGATTCACGTTGACGAAATTGTTTCCGCCGCCCCCGTTGTCTTTGTTGTCCGCGCCATCCACGTTCCAAGAGAACGTGTAGTTGCGGCTGCCATTAATCGATTGCCCGCTCATGTTCGAGCCGAATCCGCCAAACAGCCCGAAGCTGCTGCGTGTCGTCGACGATACTCCCGGCAGCAGGAACAAAAGCTGCGCAAAGTTACGCCCGTTGAGCTGCAGCTTGGTCGCCTGCTCACCGGTTACCAGCCGCCCGACTTCTCCCGTATTTGTCTCTACGTCCGCCCGATCCGCTGTTACCTGGACGCTCTCCGCCAGGCTCCCGACCTCGAGCACGATATCAACCTGCGGCTTCGCATTAACGTCGACCTTAATGCCCGTCTGCGTGACCCTCTTGAACCCCTCGGCCTCCACAGTGATGTCATACATCCCGATGGGCACGTTCGGAATGATGTAATAGCCCGTTTCATTTGCGGTCGCTTCCCGCGAGACCCCGGTCTCTTGCTGCCGTGCCGAGACTTTCGAATTCGGCACCACAGCCCCCGATGCATCCCGCACAAACCCCGTGATCTGCTGCGTCGTGTACTGAGCTGGCAACGGAACGAACGCTAGCGTGGCGAGTACGAAAATAGCCGTGATTGTCTTCACCCTTCACCCCTCGAGAAAGAACGAAAAATCGAGTG
>DASQVJ010000654.1:0-10717 GCA_035640835.1 Bryobacteraceae bacterium | reverse complement strand
GACGACGGAAGCCCATGTGGCCATATCTGTGTAAGAGGAGATGACGAAGCTCAGAGCATCCTGGACCTGGCCGAAGGCTCCAGCGGTCTGCATGAGTCCGCCCAACAGGATCGCGCCTGAGAAATAGCGCGGCGCTACCATGATGATCGGAAAAATAACCGCTGCCTGTGCATATCCGGCGGTAAACCAAGTGAGCCGCTTCTGCTGGCGCATGATGTCCCACCAGTTATGCACGATGTGCGTAAAGCGCTGGCCGAAACTCCGGAGTTCACCCGGCTCACCGTGGTAGAGCGCAACGCCCTCGGCGTTCTCACGGAAGCGAACAAGTGAGAAACGAAAGTCGGCCTCGTAGCGCTGCTGGTCGAAATTGAGACGCACAAGGGGATAGCCGATCCAATGCGTGAGCCACGTGCCCGCGACGGCATACAAGAGAGCCGCCCAGACCAGATACCCGGGCACCGAGACGGGATGCGCTCCGACGTGAAAGGCCAGTGTCCCGGAAAGGCCCCAAAGGATGGTCACGAATGAAATCAAAGTGACCACTGCGCGCATGCCGCCGATGGCGAGTGTGAGGCTACCGGAGATGAAGCTTGGAACATCCTCCTCAATACGCTGGTCGGGATTGTCGAGATCGCCCGTCAATTGCATCCGATAATATGCGTCTTCGGCCAACCACGCGCGCAGATATCGGTCAGTCAGCCAACGTCGCCAGCGAATCTGGAGCATCTGGTTGAGGTAGAGCCCGTATACGGCGAAGACGATGTACATGCCGGCGAGCCAGGAGAAACGAATCAGCAGGTTGAGGAAGACCCGGTAATTCTTGAGTTGCAGCGCGTCGTAGAAGTTGTTGTTCCACTGGTTGAGTAGAACGTTGATGAAGACGATGCCGAGGTTGAGCACGACGACGGCAAGCAGGAGTCCTCGGGCTACCCAACGCTCTTCGGAGGTCCAATAGGGGTAAGCCAGGTGCCAAGCGTCGCGAACGAGTTGGCGCAGGCGGCTCAGGGAGAACCCTTTTTCGTGGGCAGGATCGACGGATCTCGATTGCACTGCTCCAGGAAAAGCATTCGCGGTTCCATCGGCGATACGTCGCGGATCTCTGGTTATTCAACGCCGGGTACGTGCTTCCTCACTCAGAACCTGCCTAAATTCTGCACAGCTGATGAAACCGGTTTCAGTCCGGATAGGGTCGCGATGGGTGCCGCAGCTAGCCTGCAGTCCGCACTTGCACCTTGGTGCCATCGCGAAGCTCATCCGTGGCACGGCGCACAACCATATCGCCTGGAGTCAGTGGGCCAAGGACCTCAACCAGGTCGCCTGCCGCCTGTCCCTTGCGAACGTTCACCCATTCGGCACGTCCGTTGTGGACGCGGATGACGAAGGTACGCTCGGTTGTTGTCACGACGGCAGTGGCAGGTACCAGCAGAGATTCCCCGCTTCCTGCGGCAGGCCACGAAACCTCGGGATACATACCAGGAGAAAGTTCATTGCGTGGATTGGCGACATCGAGCTCGACGGCCATCGTGCGTGTCTTTGGATCGAGTGAACGATCGATCCTTGCGACTGTGCCTGTGAATGTCCTGCCAGCGAATGCCGGCACGTGGAACTGAACGCGAGCACCACGTCGTACGCTCGCCACGTTGGCCTCGGGAACGGGCACGACGAGCCGTAGACGTGATACTTGCTCGAGTTCGAGCATTGCGCCTGCTGAGCCGTTTCCGGGACCGACCAATGCACCGGGATGTACGAATCTTTCCGTGATTACTCCTGAGAATGGCGCTGTGACCTGCAGATAAGCTTCCGATTGTTTCGTCACTTTCACGGCAGCTTGTGCGGTTCGGACGGCACTTCCGGCGGATGCCACAGCGGCCTTCGCCGCATCAACTACTTTTTCGGCCTGGATGAGCTCATTGCCTGCAATCGCACCGGGCGTTTCCGCGGCCTTCTTCAGACGTTCGTACGTCGCCTCGGCTGCTGCAAGTCGAGCTTCCGCTTCTGACCGGGCGGCCTCCGCTGTCTGGACGCGAGATTCTGCCTCAGCAGTAGACACGGCCAATTCTGGAGCCGTCAAAGTGGCGAGCAGTTGACCCTGGGTAACGGAGCTTCCTCGATCGACGAGCACTCGATCTACGTATCCATTCGCGCGCGCGTGCAATGTCACACGTTGATACGGCAGAATCTCTGACGGCAACAAGATCGTACGAGACACGGGCTTGGCCTGTACGGGCACGACGTCGACTCCCTGGGCTGATGCGATGTGGAAAGTCAACATAACAACAGAGAGCAAGAAAGAGTTAAACGGTAGTTGGAACATAGTATTGGCTCTCGGGATCGGTTGGATTAAGGGACGGCGACTGCGTGGACACCCTCGCTTGCAGCACGGCGTATATTGCCGGAAGAATGGTCAGAGTAGTAAATGTCGCGACGAGCAAACCACCAATTACGGCACGGCCAAGCGGAGCTGACTGTTGTCCACTCTCGCCGAGTCCGAGTGCCATCGGGAGCATGCCGGCGATCATTGCCGAAGCCGTCATAAGCACAGCGCGCAGTCGTCCAGATGCGCCGGCCCGAACTGCGTCAATGACGGGAGCGCCCTCACGCCGGACTTCTTCGGAGAAGCTGACGAGAAGAATCGAGTTTGCGACAGCAATACCGATCGCCATGATGGCTCCCATGAATGATTGGATATTCAGAGTGGTTCCCGTGAGCAGTAGCATTAGCGCTACGCCGCACAGAACCGCGGGCACGGTAAGGACGATAGCGAATGCCAGACGCAACGACTGAAAATTGGCGGCCAGAAGGAGGAAAATCACAGCAACAGCAAGCAGCAAGCCCGTCCGAAGCCCTTGAACTGATTGCTCAAGGGCCGGAACCTGACCGCGTAGGAAGACCTTCACACCGCGAGGCGGCTTTCCAGCCCGTTCGATCGCTCGCTGAATCTCGGGTATTGCCTGCCCAAGAGTTTTGCCCTGCAGATTCGCCGTGATGCTCAGTAGCCGCTGTCCATTCAAACGCTCCATGAGTCCGGGCGCAGTACCCTCTTTGATGTCCGCCAGTTCGCCGAGAAGCGGTCGCGATGCTCCGTCAGGAGCAACGAGCAATCGCGCAACCGCCTCTGTCGATTGCACGCGATTTTGAGGAATCTCCACCTGAATTTGGAAGCCGTTGCCGGACACGGGATCACGCCAGTAATTGGGGTCCGTGAAACGTGAGGACGAAGTCGCCGCGATGAGCGATCGCGAGACGTCGTTCATGGTCAGGCCGTACTGACCGGCGCGCTCCCGATCGATGTTCACTTGGAGTGTAGGGTAGTCTTGAGGCTGCGCCAATTGCAGGTCTCGCAGGAAAGGCAGTTTCTTGAGTTCCGCGCGGACCTTTGTCATGTGGTCGCGATCATCGGCAAGGCTCGGACCTTGGATAGCAACCTCGACGGGCGTGGGCGATCCGGCGCTCATAACCTGATTGACAATGTCTCCAGCCTCGAAAGAGACCGACACATTGGGAAGCTCATGTTGAAATGACTGCCGAAGCCGCTCTCGAAGTGCGGCACTGCCGCGTCTTGCTTCGGGCTTCAGGGCAACCGTAAGGACCGCTTCTTGGGGACCACTGGTCCAGAGAAAGATCGTGTTAATCGGGTAGCTGGCCGGCTGCACACCAATGAACGTCGTGCTAATCGCCACATTTTCGGGGCCGACCTCACGTCTCACGACATCCAGTGCTTTGAGGGCAATCACTTCCGTGCGCTCAATGCGAGTGCCTGTCGGCGCACGCAAACGGACCTGGAACTGAGGCGGATCGGTGTCGGGGAAGAGCTCTGTTCCGAGACGTGGCACCAGGAGAAATAAGAGTATGCCCGCCACTGCAAGGTATCCCAGACACACCGTCACGCGCAACTTGAGCGCCGTACGCAGGTAGCGCTCGTAAGCGTCCCGCAGTCGGCCGAAAAAGCCGCGGATATCGTCCTCCGCTGTACCGGTTTTCATTAACCACGCCGACAACACCGGAACGAGCGAAGTGGAAAGGACGTAGGACGAGATCATCGCAAAACCTACGGCCAAAGACAGCGGCAAAAACAGTTGCCGGCCCACCCCTTCCATAAAGAACGCCGGTACAAAAACCGCCAGAATGCAGATCATCGCCAGCAATCGCGGAAGCGCAGTATGGCGAGCTGCCTCGACGACAGCCAGTGCACGAGGTAATCCCCGAGCCATTTGAGTATGGATGTTCTCCACCTCGACGGTGGCTTCGTCGACCAGAATTCCGACAGCGAGCGCCAGGCCGCCCAGCGTCATGATGTTGATCGTCTGTCCTGCTGCCCAGAGGAATACAATCGCCGAGAGAAGCGCCAGAGGGATTGTGGTGAGAACGATAAATGCACTTCGCCAATCGCGCAAGAACAGCAGCACCATCATGCCAGTGAGCAGCGCGCCGAGTGCGGCTTCGAAGGCCAGACCTCGGATCGCGTTTGTGACGTAGCCGGATTGATCGAACTCGAGCCGGACTTCTACATCCTCAGGAACGACGTCGCGGAAGCTCGGCAGAGCAGCCTTCACTGCATTGAGAACAGCAAGCGTGCTTGCATCGGCCCGCTTCGTTACGGGAATGTAGACCGTGCGTTTGCCGTTCACGTGAGCATAGGCTGTGATCACGTCCGTGCCATTCTCGACCACAGCTATGTCTCGAAGATAGACAGTTGGTCCCTGACCGACGCGTACTGGAGCATTCGCCAGTTCGGAAAGATTGCCGCCTATGACGGAGTTGGTGACCGCATACCGGTTCAATTCACCAGTACGCACATTGCCCGAGGGAACAACAACCGTAGCGTTGTTCACCGCGGAAATCGCGTGCTCTGGAGAAATTCCGTACTCACGCAGTTTGTCTGGATCCAAACGAACGACGATCGTGCGCTGGTTACCGCCAAACGGCGGGGGAGCCGAGACGCCCGGTAGTGTCGCAAAGAGCGGGCGGACCCGGTTCAGCGCGATATCCTGCAACTCGCCTGCTGTCTTTGTCGGGCTGGAGAAGACCAGCTGGCCAACGGGCACGCTGCCGGCATCGAATCGCGTGATGAAGGGAGGCACCGCGCCGGGCGGCATGAACGCGCGAGCTCGATTGACGTATCCGACCGTTTGCGCCATGGCCTGATTCATATCCGTTTGGGGATAGAAGACAAGCTTCATGAGAGCCGCACCTTGAATGCTCTTTGACTCCACTCGTTGAATGCCGGTGATGTAGAGGAAGTGATACTCGTAGTAATACGTCAGGAAGCCGTCCATCTGCTGAGGGTCCATGCCGCCGTACGGTTGAGCCACGTAAATCGCGGGATCGCCTACCTGCGGAAAGATGTCGATCGGCATGCGCCGTAGTGCTAGTCCTGCCGCGAGCGCGACGGCGACAATGAGCATCATCAGGCTGATGGGCCGGGAAAGAGCTGCAAGTACCAATCGCATTTCGGAATCTCCTTTACTGACTTGCCTCGTGTACAACGGGGCTAACGTCGCCTTGGGCAACCGCCGCAGCCAGTCTTGCACGCCACACGCCAAGTCTGGCGAGTGCATCATCGATCTCAGCCTGAGAGAGACGTCGTTGCGCATCGGCGACGTCCAGGGCAGTTCCCAGACCTGACCGGTAACGTGCTGTGGACTGGTCGACCGCGGCTCGAGCGGCCTCGATCTCGACCGGCGTTGTTGCGGCTATACGCCGCGCACCGTCAAGGCTCGCGAGGGCCGTGTTGTACCGAGCAGTGAGATCAGTGATGACCTGCTCGTACCGTCCCGTCTCGGCTTCAATCCGTGCTGACTCCGCTTGCCGGCGAGCACGCCACGAGGGCAACTCGAAAACGGGAAAGGTGGCCGTCAAACCGATACCCCAATTCTGTACGTTTGGTCCAAGCCCATTGATACCACCAAGAATGCGTCCGTCGCGAAGAGCTCCGCTGCCACGGGCGTACGTTGTGGCTTGTACATCGAATCGTGGGACGTAGGACCGTTCGACCGCACGTAATCTGGCCCGAGCCTCGGTCACAGCAGTGGCCTGTTCTATGGCTGCCGGGTGATTCTGCAACTGAGTCGGGATTTCTGTGGCCTTCGGATCTGCGAGTAGGCGCCCGGGAGAGACCGATATTCTCGCCGGCTCGATTCCGAGAAGCGCTCCCAAGGCAGCGCGCGCTTCCAGGACGGCCGTTTCAGCGCGTATGAGCTGTGCCTGTGCAGCAGCGTTTTCCGCACGAGCAAGCGAAGCTTCGGCACCAGGCCGAAGCTCCGATCGCACAAGTGCATCGACGATCTCAATCAGCGTGTTAGAGCGCGTGACTGCGGCGCGTGCCGCAATTACCGTCTGCTCCGCGGCAATCAGGGTGAGAACGGAATCTGCAGCGAGAGTGGCAACATCGAGCTGAGTTCGCGCGACGGTTGCCTCCGCGCGGGTCTTTGCTGCTTCAGCGACTGAGACATTGGCTCTCCGAAGTCCGAAATCGAACGGCTGCCAGGAAGCGAGCAGTCCGACTGTGCTGCCCCATGCGCTCGCCAAGTCATTGGTCCCGAGCACCGGACCCGAGATCGGTGCGATGATCTGCGACGGCAGAAGTAGACCGAGTGTATTGTTCCGCGTTGAACGATTAATGCCGGCAGTGGCATCGAGCCTTGGCAGATATGCTGTTCGGGCGATCCGGATTCCGGCTGCCGCTGCATTTACAGCCGCTGAGGATACCTTCACGGACGGATATGTATCGATAGCCCTTTGGACCGCTTCTTCCATCGTCAACCCACGATCAGAACCTTGTTGCGCGAATAGCGTGCATGAAAGCAAGTTAAGCGAAAACAGAAGAAGGGCGGCGCAGGACCAAGTTGATGTTCGCTTGAATGAAGCCATATTCAAACCTGGAACCGTGCTCCCAACTCCAGCCTGCGGGGAGGCTGCGCCGAAACGGCTCTTCCGAACAGCGGCGAACTGATTGCACCGATGTACGTGAGGTAGTTCGTTTGGTTGAGAGCGCCGCCACCGGTGAACGCGTCGCTGATCACCACCTGACGCTCGTTCCTCACGCTCACGGTTGGAACGAAGTAGCGGCCGAAGAGAATTCGCACTTGACTGAGAGGCCTCGGCGTGACAACCAGGCGGTGATTGAAGAGGGCCTCGTCTTCCCGAAAACGATGGTTGGTGGCGGCTTCCGGCAAAACGGTGCCGCTGGCGCCACGGTTATAGAAGAACTGGTCTTGATAGTTGAGCTGCCAGAACGCGGCATTTCGGTCGCTGAACTGACGCGAAAGCCGAACTGACGCTTGCGTGTTTCGTTGCGGCGTGGCGACGTTCTCACGAACCGGTTCTGCAGGCCCTATCGCAAAAACAACGGATTGCAGATCTTCTGCCTCCTGTGTTCGGGACAGTAGAAAAGACTTGGTCTTGCCCGAACCGATGGGACCAAAAAGGCTCGCTTCAAAGAGGCGCCGCTCTTCCGGAGGACGCAAGACAGCAAGCGGATCCCGTGCGTTTAAGTGGTAGTTTCGGACGAGCAGATTGAACGTGCCGTGGTACTTGTCCGTGCCGGCTTTCGTGATTACCTCGATCCTTCGCCGGCTCCAGCGTGGGTACTCGGCCGTGTACGGGTTCTGATTGATTCGGATCTCTTGAATAGCCGATGCGGCGCCTCCATTTCGCGATTCGGCGGCATCTACGATGAGGGTCGGACTTCCGCCCGGCCCGCCTGCCGGATCAAGAAAGCGACTAAGCGTCTGAACGTAGTTCTGGTCGAGCACTGGAAGGTTGTCGAGGAGTCCTCGTTGTACTGAAACAGCATCGCGGTTGCCCGATGCATCCAAGTTCACGACTGGAGCTTCGCTCCGAACAATTAGTTCGTCCCGGTGTTGCGCCAGCGACAGCCGCAGCACAACCGACAAAGGCTGGTTGGCCGACATGCGAACCCTTCGCCGTATCGGCTCGAATCCAACAAGGCTAACGTGCAACTCGTACTCGGCTGCCGGCACGCGCTCGAAACGGAAGTTGCCGTCCGCGGACGTTCGTGTCTGGCGCCTAAAGCCGCTGCGTATAAGTGATACTTGAACGGCGGGCACTGGTGTGTCCTGTGGGTCAACGACTGTGCCGGCGACGAACTGCACATTCTGAGCAGCACCGGTGAGCATCGTCAACCCGGACGCCACTGCGCCCTGGACCAACATCAGACTTGCCGCAGCTGCCGGGCTTCGCATCACTTCCCGCTAAAACGAAAATCGTCGAAATAGGTCACGCTGTCTGCTTTCGTCCACAGGCCGACCTTGCCTGCCTCGCTGAAGGAATCATCCTCGACCTGAAAGAGTTGCTGCCCGTTGAAGAAGACCGTCATTAGATTTCCTTGGAAGTTCACTCGCAACTCGTTCCACTGTCCGGAGGGAACAGGGTGTTTTACACCGTAGGCTCGGGATGGGTGCCCTTTAGGAGCGAGGGACCTGCGCTCGCCGTCCTGGACCTTGTACAAGACCACGTTGTTCTCGAGGGCATTCGCTCGCGTGATGTAGTAGTTGTTCGGATCGCGATACCGCCATACGACTCCGCACGCCTGGTCGATTTCGCCGGAGACGCTCTTACATCGAACACTGACCTCTCCGTCCCGTAACCGTGCGTTGTCATAGATTGCGAGCGGGAAACGGCCCGACGTTTTGTCGCGCGAGAGTTGTGCCAGGACTTGTGCGGCTCCTGCATCGTCGTGGATGACTTCCCACCGGGGTTCGCCGCCCGAGTGCGTCATTGCGGAGATCCAACCGCGCGGTAAGGCCCCGAGTTGTGCTTTATCAAAGGTCACAGTCTCGGCGGGAGCAATTCCGGTCAGAAGGATCGCAGTAAGGATCAGCCTCACGAGGCGCCTCTACTTCTGCTGGGTGTCCAGCGCCGAGCGGACAGCTCGGGCCAAGTCTTGTGCAGGACCCTTACCCCAATAGTGCAGAAATACAAACCGGGGCTGCTCATGTGTCATGTGGTTGTGAATGGCCACGATGTGTATGCCGCTACTGCGCAGGGCTTTCAAGACGCCTTGCAGTTCGTCTTCCGTCATGGCAAAGTCTCCATCAACACTCGCCATGTCGTCTGTTCCTGCAAACGCTGCCCAGGTATTGACGCCCATCTGTTTACCGATCTTTGCTCCATGGTGAGTCGCCGCACGACCGATTGTGACCTTGTACATGCCATTGTTCATCTCGCCCTTGTTTCGAAGAATCTGGTCAATTGGCGCAGCGGAGATCTTGTTTTCCGTCGGAATCGCCTTGCCCGCAAAGGCGCGTGCAGGGTCAGCAGAAGACGCTCGCACTGCGCGCTGAGCGTCGATTACTTTCCTGACCGCGGTGGCAAGTTTCGCTGGATCACCGCTGCCGCTAATGTGCATGTACATCACACGAGGAGATTCAAAAAAGAAGTGGTTGTGTAGTGCAGTGACTTCAAGACCATTGTCGAGGGCTGCCGACATCGCCGGACTCACCTCGTCTTCGAGGAGGACAATATCACCCATCACCATCGTGCCGCGATGGCCGGGTGTGAAGGCCGCCCAGGAACCGAATCCCATAAACGGATGGGCGGGCCGACTCTCGATCGTAACCTTCAGGTCCGACCGAGGGAAACTCACCCGATGCACGTCTTCCTCGGCTGTGTACGCGCCCTTCGTGCCCGTGATCTGGTCTATGGAAGCCCGTACCTTCTCACTGATCTCAGCCTGGGCGGCGTTCGTTAGAAGGACGGCTGAAATCGTAACCACTGGGAGGATGCTTTTCATCGTTGTTGTCGCCTTTGCTCCATTGTGGCAATCGAGTCTGAAAATTCCGTGTAGAAGGAGCGCTCACCGCTTCGCCGCCACTTGTCGCTGGCACTCAGCGTACAATGCGTCGTACACAATGAACTCGCGCTTCAAAATCTCCTGATCTGAAAGGCCAAGCGCGCTGAAACCGTGGGCTATCCACCGCAACCCCTCACCTGCAGGATGCGGGTTTGATGGCGTCGAGTCTGCTGCACGCACAATGTCTGCCAGCAGTTCAAGCGCGGGATCCGCGAGTCCATACTTCTTCAGAAACGAATCGAACGACACGTCTTCGCCGTGATGTCCCAACTCACAGCCCGGCACATCGAAGACAGTGCCATCGGACACAGCTGACCAATCTGTGTCGCGTGGAAGGAATATGAACTCCGCGTCCGGATCGATGAATTTCGTGATCAGCCACGGACAGGCGACACGGTCCACCTTGATGTGCTCTCGCGTGATCCAGCGCATTTCAGCTGAGATCCTTATTTCGGGTTCTTAGTGCGGATGGTCTCGGTTGCAGCGAGTTCGTTCAGGAGCGCCTGTACATGGTCCTTGATTGCACTGCTCGCAGCAGAATAGTCGGCGGAGGGAGAAGGGATGTTGTTCCAATCCGTAGCTTGTGCCTTGTGAGGGAGCTTGCAGCCGAGCGTCACGACCCGCCTGGCGTCTGACGTGTCCCGCTCACTTACAAGCTGCGGCTTCGCTGTGATCTCTTTCAGACCCTCTGACCTCAATCCGGCGACGACCTTCGGCGCTACCTCCGGATCGGGGTTTGTCCCGCGAGCGACAGCCCGAAGATTGAGGCCGCGCTCCCGAGCGAGCTGATTGAAGTGAGCCGCTGCGATCACGCTCTTAGCAGCACCGTGTTCGCAAACGAAAACGACGTCGTGCGATTTAGTTGCAGTCTGCGCCAGCAAAGAAACGCTGAGAGTCGCGGTT
>DASQVJ010000653.1:0-4015 GCA_035640835.1 Bryobacteraceae bacterium | reverse complement strand
TTGGTCGTTGCAGCCGCCGTATCCGCGATGTCGGTCAGGTTGCGCACGGTGAAGTCGTCTTCCGAGCCGGGCCGGATCTGGTGTCGCTGCCGCAGCAACTGCTCGATTTGATCCTGCGCCGCGAACGTTGCATCCGAGCTGATGGCGGAGATGTACGCATTCGGAACGTAGGTGATCGATAGCAGCTTCTTCATCACCGTCGTGTACGGAATGAACAGTGTGTCGTCCTGGTCCTGGCCAAACGACGACTGCCCCTTGGGAGCCAGCACACCCACAACTCGAAACGGCAAGTTGCGAACCCGGATGGTCTGCCCTACAGGATCAGCACCGAGGAAGAGCTGATCTGCCACAGTCTTGCCGATCACCACCACACGGGCGGCAGATCGGATATCGGCAGGCGTGAAGAACTGCCCGGACGCAATCGTCCAATTACGGATCGCCGGATAGCTGTCAGCGACACCTTCCGCTCGAGTACTCCAGTTCTGGTTTCCGAACACCAGCGTCACAGGCGCGTTGACTCCGGGGCTAACCGCGCTCACAGCCGGGGCTTCCCTCGCGATCGCTTGAATGTCTTCGACCGACAGCGTGGTTCCAGTGCCGCTTCCGCTTCGAAGACCGCCAGTCCGCTGGCTTCCCGAAGACACGATGAGCATGTTCGTGCCCATCGAGGAAATCTGAGCCTCCACCTGCTTCTGCGCACCTTGGCCGAGGCTCACCATCGCGATCACGGAACTGACACCGATGATGATGCCCAGCGCTGTCAGAAGCGATCGCGCCTTGTTCCGCGCGAGTGCACGCAAACTGATCTTCAAGATCGGCAAAAGCTTCATGCGGCCTCCTCACCAAACGTCTCTGGAGCCGGCAAGTTTGCAAGCTCAACATTGGCATCCCGGCGATTCTCTACCCTCTGGTCCCGAACAATCCGCCCGTCACGAACCACGATGACTCGCGTTGCATACTCCGCGATATCGTTCTCGTGAGTTACCAGCACAATCGTGATACCCCGCTCTCGATTGAGCCTTTGGAAGAGGCTCATGATCTCGATCGATGTGCGCGTGTCGAGATTGCCGGTCGGCTCGTCCGCGAGCAAGAGCGACGGATTGTTCACCAAGGCTCGTGCGATCGCTACCCGCTGCTGCTGGCCGCCGGAAAGCTGGTTGGGATAGTGATGCTCCCGCGACGCAAGGCCCACCAGTCCGAGTGCCTCGCGGCTGCGTTCGACCCGCTCCTTCGTCGGAACATCCGAGTAAAGCAGCGGCAGTTCCACATTCTCGAGCGCGCTCGTTCGCGACAGCAGGTTGAAGCCTTGAAACACGAATCCGATCTTCTGATTCCGTACGTCCGCCCGATCATCCTTCGACAACTGGGCAACGCTCAACCCATCCAGGAGATAGTCGCCACTTGTCGGGCGATCGAGACAACCGAGAGTGTTCATCAGCGTCGACTTGCCTGAACCGGACGTGCCCATGATCGCGACGAACTCGCCGCGGTCGATCGTGAGCGACACGTCGCGCAGCGCATGCACGGGCGCCGCGCCGGTCTGATAAATCTTGTTCAGGTTGCGAACTTCGATTACGGGTTTCGTCATCGGCGGCCTCCACCTCGTGGACCCGAAGGCATCATCGGGTTGCGTGCTGCCGGCCGATTCGCCGCGCTGCGCGTGAGCTGGCCAGTGATCACCTCATCTCCAGGCTTTACCTCGCCCGAGACAATCTCCGTGCGAGTTCCGTCGGTCAAGCCGGTTCTCACTGCCTTTCGCTGCGGCTTCCCATCTTCCCCGACGGTCCATACAGCTTGCCGGCCCGAGCGTTCGCGTCCTGAATTCGCTCCTTCCGGCCGGAACCGAAGGGCAGCGTTGGGAACGGTCAGAACATCACGAGTCTCCGCAACAGTGGCCGTCACATTCGCCGTCATACCCGGCTTCAACTTCAGCTCCGGATTCGTGACATCGACCACGGCGGTGTAGGTCACCACATTCTGAACTGTCTGCGGGTTCAAGCGGATCTGCGCAATTCGGCCCTCAAAGTTGTCGCGAGGGTAGGCATCGACTGTGAACACCACCTTCGTGCCGTCCTTGAGTTGCCCCACATCGGCTTCGTCGACATCGGCGAGCACCTGCATCCGGGTCAAGTCGTTCGCGATGAGGAAGAGTGTTGGCGCTTGCAGGCTCGCAGCCACGGTCTGACCAACGTCCACATTGCGCGCTATCACCACGCCATCGATCGGAGCACGAATGACCGTGTAGCTCAGGTTTGCTTGCGCCAGCTTCACCGAGGCTTGCGTCTGCTTCACCTGCGCTCGAGCCTGATCCACCTCCGACTCGGCCGAGAGCACCTGTGCCTGGGCCTGTTCGATCTGCGCCGCGGCCTGTTGCAACTGTGCGTCCGACTGGGCAAACGCCGCGCCCGCCGATTCCACCTCACGGGCCGATACGGCACGCGGATCCGTAACTCCGCTCACCCGAGTGCTCGCCCGCTGAGCATCGTCACGAGCCGCTTGCAAACGGTCGCGATTGGCTTGAGCCGCGTTAAGGCTCGCCTTTGCGTTCAGTACCGCGTTCTCCGCGGTGTGCAAACCGGCTTGGGCGCTGGCCAAATTCCCTTGGGCCTGGTCGAGCTGAGCCTGGAAGAGTGATGGATCAAGCCGTGCGAGAACCTGGCCCTTCTTCACACGACTGTTGAAGTCCGCGTGCAGCTCCGCGATCCGCCCGGACACCTGGCTGCCAACCTGCACCGTCACCACCGCTTGGAGCTTGCCCGTCGCGCTGATGGTCTTGATGATGTCGCCACGTTCGACCGCAGCTTTGCTGAATTGAGGGGGCTCCGAGCGGCCGAGCACCGACCAGCCGAGCACGCTTCCACCAGCCAAAGCCAGCAGCGCCGCGCCTTTCACTAAAGAGCGGCGCCCGACGCGCAGTCCACCGCCTGCCTGTATGGCTTTGTTCTGTTCAGACATGTTTTTTGCCTACGCATAGACAGATGTGCGGCACCCGCGAGTTCCACGTAAGCGTTTGTAAACACGTGTATGGCAAACGTAACCGGGAAACTCCTGGGAATTCGGCAAGTCAGGTATAAACTCAGTCGGGAAACGTTCGCACATGAGGAGGATTTGTGGAACGAACAGCTCTGGTTCTGGTGTTGCTGGTTGTTTTCGCCCAGCTTGTACCCGGCGTGACCATCGGCCAAATAGACAACTTTGAATCCGGTATCGCAGGCTGGTTTGCCGGAGGCGGGCCATTTGGAGCGACACCCCCAGTGCCTCCCACGGTGGTCGGCGGCGGTCAGGGTGGACCGAACGATGATTACCTGCGAGTAACCTCAGGAGGAGGTGCCGGTTCCGGGAGCCGCCTCGTCGTCATGAACCAATCCCAGTGGGCCGGCAATTACCTGAACCCTGGTATCTCAAACATCCAGATGGACCTCATCAATCTGGGCACCACTGGCTTGACGATTCGGTTGTATTTCGAAGATCCGATCCCTGGCCCCCCGATGAATGAGGCGGTGACTCTCTTCGGCTTCAATCTTCCCGCAGGCAGTGGCTGGCAACACGCAGTGTTTCCGGTCGGCCCCGCGAGCCTTGCCGTCCTCCAGGGCAGTGCCAACGTCTTACTCACGAACACCACGGTCCTGCGCATTATGCACAACCCCGACACGACCTTCCCGCCTCCCTCGATCGTCGCCCAGGTGGGCATCGACAACGTAACCGCCGCTCCAGAACCGGGCGCCATTTGGCTCACTCTCTTCGGTGGGTCAGCTGTGTGCCTTATCCGCCGGCGCCGGATGTGGGCCTGTCCTGCGGGTAGATGAACTGGAAGAGACGGATGCCGGCCGAGCCGACATCCGTCGCGTGCGATCAGCTCGTGCGAGTCAACTTGGTGATCCTCATGTCCTTCACGGCACCGTGTCGAAGAACTTTGAAGATACCGTTTTTGACGCTCTGGAATTCATAGACCGATTCGCCGAGTCCGTTGCCACCGGAAGATTCGAGCACGGGACATTTGATCGTCTTGCCGGTT
>DASQVJ010000652.1:0-5239 GCA_035640835.1 Bryobacteraceae bacterium | reverse complement strand
TTTGCCCAGCCGGTATACTGGCCGACTTCGTCGTCTTCGTCCTTGCCGAACTCGATGGCGCCGAGGGCAGCAAAATATTGAGCATTCTGCGGGACTTTGATCAGTTGATCCGGCGTGCTGCCTTCAGGGATCTCGACCTTGCGCTCCTTCCACATGCGCGGAATATTGGCGATCCACGCCTCACGCATGCCGCGAATGAACGTATTCGGGCCGCCGAGCAGCAGGACGTGCGGCTTCAGCGTGTGTCCGCGAGTCAGCACGCTCAGATTCTGCAGAATAATGGCTTCGAATAGTGACGCCATCAGTTCATCGGGCGGCGTGCCTTCCTTCTGCAGACCGTTGATGTCGGTTTCGGCGAACACACCACACTTACCGGCAACCTTGTGCAGCTTGATCCCGTTGTAGGGCAACTGCGGCAGCTCTTCCACCGGAATCTTCAGCTTCGCGTTGATTTTGTCGATGACCGCCCCCGTGCCCCCTGCGCACTTATCGTTCATCGACGGGATCTTCTTCTTGCGTCCGCTCTCGTTATCGTCTTTGAAGACGATGATCTTGGCGTCCTGCCCGCCGAGCTCGATGACGGAGTAAACCTCGGGATGGAGTTTCTCGACGGCCAGCGAGACGGCAGTGACTTCCTGGACGAACTTACCGCCGATCTGGTCCGCAATCGTTCCCCCGCCGGAACCGGTCATGAAGACGCGAGTATTGTCTGTGTTGATGCCCGCTTCGGACTCCATCCGCCGCAGGAATTCCAGGCACTTCTCCGGCTGCTTGGTCTCGTGGCGCTGGTAATCCTGCCAGACAATCTGATCCGTTGCCGTATCGACGACACAGGCCTTGACGGTCGTAGAGCCGACGTCAAGGCCGACGCTTAATTTTGTTGGCATGGGCGGCTCCGCCTTAAGTCGTTGCGGTGGCTTTTGTCAGACGGACACGCGAACGGCGGAAGAAGCTCGCGTCGCGGTCCATGCGGTCGGCAACATGCAACACGAACTGTGCGGCGGTACCGGCGATTCCTTTCACATGAGGAACCTTGTAGAACGGCCGCTTCAGTTCCGAATGCTCGTCAACGTAGGCCCGGATCTCGTCGAGCGAGTGGCCGCACTTCTGCAGACATTGCTCGAACTCCAACCTCGCCTTGGCCTTCGCCTCGCCAAGAGCCATCTGGACGCGGCTATGTGCATTCACTTCGCCCTCACCGCTGGTCTCGATCGGCAGGAAGATCATCTCTTTGTACCGGTTCATGACCGCCGACTGGGCTCCGTCCGACTGTGTGGAAGGCATACAGCCGAAGGGTTTCAGAGCGAGCACCATGTGCGCAAGATGGTGGATCGTGTAATACACGTTCTTGCCGACCTCGAGGTGACCTTCGCCGCCTCGTGCATAGCGGTTGTAGAACGGCGCAGCCAGCGTGTCGAGCTCAGGCTGTGGCACCAGCTCATGGGTGATCCCGCCGAGCTTGCGATTGACCCGATGGTAGAAATGCGCCCACAGGACCTCTCCAATGGCGATCCCGAAGATCTTCTTACGGTAGTTGATCTCGGCGTTCCATTTCTTGCCGGTCGAATACTGCTCGACGTTGCGCTTGCGTTCTGAAACGTATTTAGCCTGGTACAGCAGATACGCCACCCATGTCGCGATCGGCTCAACTAACACCTGAGCGCCCTCACGCTCGAGGAAGCGGAACATGTTGAAATTCCCGTCGCCCTCAGTCGTCTGGGCCCAGAATTCACCCGTGATCTTGACGATCGGCTTTACACGAGTGCGATCAATTTCGATCGAGTCCATACGCGCCCGGGACTCCTCGAGAGCGTCGATGAACGGCTTGCCGTACAGATTCTCGCGAATCTTTCCAAGCGTGTTCATCGTGTTCTTGAGCTTCTTCTTCTCCGGCCGCGACAGGTAAGCTTTCAGCCACCCCGAAGTCGCCTCGAGAATCTCGAAGGGCGGCCGCTCGCGGAGCATCTTCGCAAGGGCGTCGCCGACCTCCAGGAAAACGTCGTCAGTCTCCCCTTTGCGGACCTCGTATGGGCGGATCTGGTGAATCAGATCCTGTAGTGTGTCTCCGACATGAAGAGCATTCAACATGCCCATGCCGAAATCGACCGTGAACTTCAGGCCCGGTTCACCCGAAGCTGCATTGATGCCTTCCTGCTGCTGGAACAGGAGCACACGGAACCCGTCGAAACCTGCATTCTGCAGCGCAAAGCGGTATTCGGCCTCATACATGCCGAAGCGGCATGGACCGCATGAGCCCGCCGTGAAGAAAACGTAATTGTTGATGATGTCGTCGCGGGACATCCCCTGTCTTTCCAGGCCCTGAAGATACTGGACCAGGTTACCGACTGTAAAGTAAGTCGGGTTGCACTGGCCGTTGTTGCCGTATTCCTTTCCAAGCTGGAAAGCGGCTACGTCAGGTGTTGGCACCATTTCGCATTTATAGCCGGTGCCCTGAAACACGGCTTGGATGAGTTTCTCGTGTTTCCAGGTAAGTCCGCCGAACAGGACAGTAACCTTATCCCGCTCTTCGGCTTTGAAAGCCCTCTCGACCGGCTTCTTGAAATGCTGTATTTGGATTAGCCCGGCTTCACGACGGAGTCTGGTGCGCTCCGCTTCGAGGATGGAATCGATGCCTGCTGGTTTGTCGAGCACAGGGGTAGTGCAGCTGCGTTCCACGATCGCCTCCTGCTGTGAGGTCCTCCGAGAGCATCTGGCCCGCGGCCCCGGCGTCCTGCGACCGAAGCCAAAACCTCAGCCCACGAGGATATTGCCGAACAATACCAATAGGAAGCAGGTAAAGGCAACGAAAAAACGAGTAATCTGACGCACGCCACTGTTACTGCCGGGAGACATAGGCATCATGTTGTAACGCGAAGATTCGGCGTAAATGCCACGATATTGTCCGCTTGAACACACCCAAAGGCTCCTAATTCGGGGCCTCTGATGGGGAAGACTTCTGTGAGATTTCGGTAAGACCGTGTAACGCAGTCGTGGACGATCAATCGCCGGCATATTCCGCAAGCAGCGAGTCCATACAGTCGCTGACGCCATAACCGATGTCGTTCGCTTACCTCGTCCAGCCGGGCGATTAGTGCCTTTTGCTCGCCGACAGGGAGCTGCCTGATGACCCCGAGAGCCTGCTCGAACATACGGACCAAGGCATCGAGGTAGCTCGGGTCATCGTAGCCGACATGGTTGCAGAACCCTACAGACATTTCGCAGTAGTACACCATCAACTCCGCGACCCCGCTCGTTTCGCCAACAGCTTTTTGGTAGCTGGAAATCGCCTGTTTGGCCTTTCTCACGGACGTGTCCTGATTCCGCAGGACGTCCGGCCAGAGCCAGCGATCCAGCGTTTCCTTGTACGGCTTCAAGACGTCCTCACCCAAGCCGAAACGAGTGTGAAGAAACGTCTGATTATCCTTGTTGGCTGCGTAAAGATCCTGAATCAGGCCGAGTAATCCTTTCCGATCAAAACTCGCAAGCTTCGTCTTAACATCGGTCCATCTTACCTGCGATTGAGAGTTACGTCTTGCCATGAGTGTGTCGCTTGTTTTTTTTTCAAACCCGATAGCCACGACAGGAACGGCGACCATCCAGAGGCCTGGCGTTACGGTGGGAGTAAGCAAATGCAAATCAAAGTTGCTGTCGCCGTTGTTCTACTAATTGCCAATGCCGAAGCGCAGAGCCGGCCTCGAGCTCGCGATCTCGGCCTCAAGTTGGGGACCCTCGAGCCCGGACCCCTGAACGCTATCACCGATGTTACGGGTGTACGCGTCGGACATTCGACGCTGATCGAAGGCGACAATGTCCGTACAGGTATCACAGCAATTCTGCCGCATGGCCGCAATCTCTTTCGAGAGAAGGTACCGGGCGCGGTAGTCGTGGCGAACGGTTTCGGGAAGTTCGCCGGAGCCACGCAGGTGAACGAACTCGGCGAGATTGAGACGCCGATTCTCCTTACCTCCACACTCAACGTGCCGCGTGTCGCCGACGCCTTGCTGGATTACATGCTCGGGCTGCCAGGCAACGAAAACGTGCGTTCAGTGAATCCGCTTGTGGGCGAAACCAATGACGGATTTTTGAACGACATTCGGGGACGGCATGTCGGGCGTGAGCACGTCCTTCAAGCGATCCGGACGGCGCGCGAGGGGCCGGTGGAAGAAGGAGCGGTCGGCGCCGGGACAGGCACGGTCGCGTTTGGGTTCAAAGGCGGCATCGGCACCTCATCGCGAAAGGCAGGGCGGTACACGGTCGGGGTGCTGGTGCAGACGAACTTCGGAGGTGAACTCACGATTGGCGGAGCCCCGGTCGGACGAGAGCTGCGAAAGGGCGCCAGTCCGGCAGATGGCAGCATCATCATGGTGGTTGCGACGGATGCTCCGCTGGATTCGCGCAATCTCCGCAGGATGGCCAGCCGCACCGTTTGGGGACTCGCTCGCACGGGCTCGACAGGTTCAAACGGAAGCGGGGATTACGCGGTCGCTTTCTCGACGATTCGAAACCCTACGACCATCGTCGCCAACGACGAGATGTCCCCACTGTTCACGGCTGTGATCGAGGCAACTGAGGAAGCCATCTATAACTCCTTGTTCAAGGCCGTGACTACCCGCGGAAACGGCCGGACTGTGGAGGCGCTCCCGCTGGAACGTACCATCGAGGTTCTGAAGCAATACCGCGCGATTCGCTAGGACGCTCCACTGCACCGCTCGGTTCGCACATTCGTTTCGGGTCATCACCGTTGCATGCGGGAACAGATCCACCTGCCTAGAGTCCAAGATTTATGAACGAACGCAGCTCGGGGCGAGACCTGGCAATGGTCGTCAGCGGCATCGCCGTCGGCTTGATTGGCAGTCGGTTACTGCCCCCAATCATGGCTATGGCCACGGGAGCCATGCGCGGAACCTCAACCGGTGACCCCTTCCAGAAGCTCGAAAACGACCACAGGGTGCTTCTCAAGACGCTTGGGCTCATGGAGCGCGACCAAACCGACAACATCGCCAAACGCACCGCGATGTTTCTGGCCGTCAAGCGCAAGCTGGCCAAGCACGCCCTCGCCGAAGAGGACGTCGTCTACCCGCTCCTGCAGGACGAGGCGCAGCGAAGAGAAGCGGCCAAACACCTTTACGAGGAGCACGCCGAAATGAAGGTGCTCCTGTTCGAGATCGAAACATGCCTCATGGAACGCCGCCCTTGGACCCAGCACGTCAGCAGATTGCGTGCCATGATCGAACGACAT
>DASQVJ010000651.1:0-9590 GCA_035640835.1 Bryobacteraceae bacterium | reverse complement strand
AACCGGCACAACCTCCTGCCATGATGCCGAGTACGCTCGAAGCCGGCATTGCGCTGGGCCACGTGCCCGAATCGTTGGTGCGACCCTCAGAGAACAGTCCCAAAGTTCCGGACTTCCGAGGCAAGAACCTGCGGACTGTGCTGGAATCATCAGCCGCACTTGGTTTGCCGGTCGAGGTCGTCGGGCATGGCGTGGCCCGGCGACAACAGCCTGATCCAGGAACGCCACTATCACCAGGCGAGAGGATTCGAGTCGAATTTGTCCGTTAAAATATCGATGACGCTCCAAGATCTGCTCCAAGGCATCGCTCCCACCGAGCAATTGCCGGCGCAGGTTCGTGGCGCGACGGTTCGTGGGCTCGCATTCGATTCCCGCAAGGTCAAACAAGGCTCTCTCTTCTTTGCCTTCAGTGGAGCCAATGTTGATGGCCGCGTGTACGCGAAGCAAGCAATGGATCAAGGTGCGATCGCGGTGGTCAGCGATCAGTCCCCTCTGCCAGATTTTCAAGGTCCCTGGATTCAGGTTCCTCATGGCCGCCAGGCGTTGAGTCTGGCTGCCGGCCGATTCTTCAATCATCCGGATCAACGCATTGGTGTGACCGGAGTGACGGGCACCAATGGGAAGACGACAACAACGTATCTGATTGATTCCATCCTTCGAGCCGCCGGCAAGACGACTGCGCTGGTGGGAACGATTGAGTATCGCCTGGCAGGCAAAGTGATCACGGCTGTCAACACGACGCCCGAGTCGCTCGAGATGTTCCAGATCCTGAGTGATCTGGAACGCGCCGGCGGAACTCACTTCACCACCGAAGCCTCCTCGCACGCACTTGCTCTGGGGCGAGTCGCCGGCCTCTATTTCCATACTGCGGTCTTTACGAATCTCACCAGGGATCACCTGGACTTCCATAAAACGATGGAAGCGTATTTTGCCGCCAAGCAAATGCTGTTCGAACCCGAGCTGGCGGCTCCCCCGCGATACGCCGTGATCAACCACGATGATGCTTACGGACGTGCGCTGCAGTTGAAGCCAGAAACGGAGGTTCTTTCTTATGGGATGGAAGAAGGATCAGCGATTCGCGCTCATGCAGTCTCTTCGAGCTTCGAAGGTCTTCGATTTGAGGTCGATTTTCGTGGGAAGTCGTATCCCTTGGAGTCGCCGCTTGTGGGAGCCTTCAATGTCTACAACATTCTTGCGGCGTGGGGCACGGGTTTTTCCTACGAGATCGATCCGGAAGTAATCGCGCAGGGAGTGCGGGAATGTGCGGCCGTACCGGGGCGGTTTGAAAGAGTTCGCGTAGGGCAGCCATTTCTGGTGGTCGTCGACTACGCGCACACGGATGATGCCCTGCGGAACGTGATCCGAGTGGCTCGGGCATTAACAAAGGGGCGTGTGATTACGCTCTTCGGATGCGGTGGGGATCGCGATCGCGCAAAGCGTCCGCTGATGGGTGAAGCGGCTGCGATGGGCAGTGATTTCGTGGTGCTGACTTCCGATAATCCCCGAAGTGAAGACCCGCTCGCGATTATGAACGATGCGCTGGTGGGGCTTCGCCGTCACGATACAGAGCACCTGATTGAGCCGGATCGGGCGACGGCGATTCGGAGAGCGATCGAACGAGCACAACCGGGCGACGTCGTCATCCTTGCCGGTAAGGGTCACGAGACGTATCAGGTGCTGAAGGATCGCACGATCTCCTTCGACGATCGCGAGGTAGCTCGGAGCGTATTGCGTCAGTTCGGGTACGGCAAGAAATGAGACTTCGCCTCGGAGAGATCGCGCAAGCCTTGGGAGTGGACGCCCCTGCCGCGCGCGATGTAGCGGTGTCGGGCTACAGCATCGATTCGAGGACGATCGTGCCGGGCGACGTGTTCTTTGCGATCCCTGGGGAGCACTTTGATGGGCACGACTATTTGCCGGAGGTTTTCGCAAAGGGTGCCATCGCGGCCGTGGTCTCGCGGAAGGTAAATGCAGGGGGACTCCTGATTGAGGTGCCCGACACCATTCGTGCCTTGCAGGACCTCGCGCTGTGGATACGAGACCGATGGGGCGGCCCATTGGTGGCTGTGACGGGGAGCGCGGGGAAGACCAGCACCAAGGACGTCATCGCGCATCTGCTGAGCAGCAAATTCCGGGTGGGCAAGAGCAGCGGAAACTTGAACAACCACCTGGGCGTACCTTTATCGCTCTTGAGACTGCCCGACGAAAGCCAAACGGCGGTTCTGGAGATGGGAATGAATCATGCCGGTGAGATTCGAAGGCTCGCCGAGATCGCGGCTCCGGACGTTGGGGTTGTGACCAACGTGGGCTACGCGCATGTCGAGAACTTCGATTCCATTGAGGGCATCGCCATGGCGAAGAGGGAACTGGTGGAACAGTTGAAGCCGCAGGGTGTGGCCGTCTTGAATGCGGACGACGAGCGGGTGAGGAATTTTGGAGAGGTCCACAAGGGCCAAACCATCCTCTACGGCTTGTCGGAAGACGCCCAGGTGCGTGCCACCGACGTGAGCGTACACAGCGAGGGGGTCTGCTTCTCAGTGGACGGGGAAAATTTCCGCAGTTCCCTGCAAGGTTTACACAGTGTACGAAATATTTTGGCCGGAATAGCCGTCTGCAAGATATTCGGCATCGAAACCGCTGAACTGCTCGAGTCTGCTCGTACCTTGAGCACCGGCCGCATGCGGGGCGAACGGCTGAATAAAGACGGGATACAGATTTTGAACGACTGCTACAACTCCAACCCGGAGGCTGCTCGCGCCATGCTGGAAGCGCTCCGGGCGACACCGGCGCAGCGCAGGATCGCTGTGCTGGGGGAGATGCTCGAACTCGGTCGTTGGTCCGAGCCCAAGCATCGCGAGATAGGTACCTATGCCGCGATGCTTGGGATTGATGTGCTCGTAGGGATACGCGGCGCGGCCCAGCAAATGGTCGACGCAGCCATTGAGGCCGGCCTCTCAGAGAACGCCGCGTACTTTTTCTCCGAGTCTGAGGAGGCCGGCGAACACTTGAGAAGCATTGCAAAGCCTGGCGATGCGATTCTCTTTAAGGGGTCGCGAGGAACGCGCGTTGAATTGGCCCTGGAAAGATTCATAGCCTAGAGAAAGGAATGTTTTATTGGCTTTTCTTCCAGGTGCTCCACAACGGCTACGTTAAGGAATATCCATTTTTGGGGCCCCTGAACGTTTTTCGATACATCACTTTTCGTACGGCCTGCGCGAGTATGACCGCGCTGTTCCTGTGCATCCTGCTTGGTCCCTATCTGATCCGGAAGCTGCGAGACTTTCAGATCGGGCAGCACATCCGGGAAGAAGGACCAAGGTCGCACCAAACAAAGGCGGGCACTCCGACGATGGGTGGTCTGCTGATCATCGTTTCGATCGTGATTCCGACGCTGCTGTGGACGGACTTGTCCAACCCCTACGTCTGGATCGCGCTATTCTCACTGGTGACATTCGGGGCAATCGGGTTCCAGGACGATTACACAAAGGTCAAGAAGATGCGAAACCTGGGCCTGACATCGCGGCAGAAGTTCGGGCTACAGGTGCTCGCTTCGTCACTGGTTGGCGTGGCGCTACTGGTGCTGCACTCGCGAGGGGCCTACGATACCTCGATCAACTTTCCGTTCTTCAAACAGTTCAAGCCGGATTTGTTGATTACCTCGTTCCTTTCGAGTCCATTGACGTACCCGCTTGCGTTTGTGATTTTCTTTACCTTTCTGGTGCTGGTGATTGCGGGCTCCTCGAACGCGGTGAATCTGACCGATGGACTGGACGGACTCGCGATCGGGCTCATGATCATTGCGACTGGCGCGACCACGGCGCTGGCCTATGTCAGCGGTCATGCTGATTTCGCAAAATATCTTGACATCGCGCGACTACCTGGCGCCGGAGAGGTGACGGTGTTCTGCGCCGCGATGATGGGTGCTTCTCTTGGGTTTCTTTGGTACAACGCGCATCCCGCGCAGGTGTTCATGGGCGACGTGGGGTCGCTGGCCTTGGGCGGGGCGCTGGGGACTGTTGCGGTGCTTATCAAGCAGGAGATCCTGCTGTTGTTCATCGGCGGTGTGTATGTGCTGGAGGCTCTTTCGGTGATGTTGCAAGTGGGGAGCTACAAGCTCCGCAAGAAGCGCATCTTCAAGATGGCTCCTCTGCACCACCACTTTGAAGCGCTGGGTTGGCAGGAAGCGAAGATCATTACTCGATTTTGGATCACGGGGCTGGTGATGGCGCTTTTCGCGCTCACCACGCTAAAGCTACGATGACCAATTGGACCGGAGTGAAGGTCATGGTCGCCGGAATGGCGCGGTCGGGTGTGGCTGCCGTCGAACTGCTGCGTAAGCATGGCGCAGAGGTTTATGCCATGGACCAACGTTCGGCCGACCAGTTGGGCGCGACCTCCCAGCGTCTGGCGGAGCTTGGGGTGCCCTTGCTTGCGGAGTCGGTTGAGGCTGTCCAGGGCATCGAGTGGCTGGTTTTATCGCCGGGCGTGCCAGTGGATGCTCCTGTCGTCGAGGCGGCTCGTGCGGCAGGTGCCCGGGTGATCGGTGAGGTGGAGCTTGCGGGGTACTTCCTCGAGGGTCCGGTCATCGGCGTAACGGGATCGAACGGAAAAACCACGACGACGGCGCTCGTGGGGCATATTCTGCAGAGCTGTTTTGTACCAGCGCAGGTTGGTGGAAATATCGGGACCGCACCAACTGCGATGGTGGAGAGCTCCAGAAGGGAACAGTGGAATGTACTGGAGCTCTCCTCTTTTCAGCTCGAAACGATCTATGAGTTCCAGGCGAAGATCGCGGTTGCGATCAATGTGACGCCTGACCATTTGGATCGGCACCATACGTTTGAGAACTATGCCGACGCAAAGGCGCGATTGTTCGAGACGCAGTCCGAGGATGGATTCGCGGTGTTGAACGCGGACGATCCCGTTTGTGTATCGTATGCGTCGAGGACAAAGGGCCGGGCTGTTTGGTTCAGTCTCGAGAATCCAGTGACACCGGGTGTGTACTTGCAAAACGGCGACATTCTGTTCGATGGCGCGCTGCTGATGAAGGCGAATGAGGTGCCTCTTCCGGGGTTGCACAATGTCCAGAACGTGATGGCTGCTGCTGCCGCGGCGAGGCTTGCGGGGGCACCATTTTCCGGGATCGCAGCGGCGATTCGGTCCTTCCCGGGTGTCGAACACCGATTGGAGTTTGTGCGCGACAGGAACGGCGTGCGCTACTACAACGACTCGAAGGCGACCAATGTGGATGCGACGCAGAAGGCGCTGGATGCCTTTGAAGGGCGGCTGTGGGTGATTCTCGGCGGCAAGGACAAGGGGAGCAACTACACCGTACTGGCGGAATCATTGCGAGCCAAGAGCAAGGGCGTGCTGTTGATTGGAGCGGCGGCCCCGATCATTCGCAGGCAGCTCGACGGCCTTGTTTCGATGACGGATTCCGGAACGCTCGCCTCAGCCGTGTCGAGGGCAGCGTCGCAGGCCGAGAGCGGGGACATTGTATTGCTGGCTCCGGCGTGTGCCAGCTTCGATCAGTTCGAAAACTTTGAGCATCGCGGCCGCGTGTTCAAGCAGTTGGTGTCTGAGCTTTAGGGATTGAAGACATGGCCCAGAGATTGAAGACGGATTGGATTCTCTTCTTCACCATAGTCGTCATGGTGTGCTTCGGATTGGTGATGGTGTACAGCGCATCGAGCGTGATGGCGCAGTTCAAATATCACTCGAGCTATTACTTCATCGTCCGGCAGACGTTGTTCGCCGTGCCCGCCTTCTTCTTCCTTATGTTCTTCAAACGAATCGATTACCGGCGGTTTCGGAATGCGGGCTGGGCGTTTGGTCCGCTGGGGTTGGTGGTGGCTGCGCTGGTGGTGGTGTGGTTTGCAGATCCTAGGCGGCATCGATGGTTGAATGTTGCGGGTGTCGGCTTGCAGCCCTCGGAGTTTGCCAAGCCGGCACTGATCGTGTTTCTGGCGTGGTTTGTCTCGAGGCGATTGCATTCGATCAACAACCGGCATACCTTGCTGCCCTCTGTGGCCGCGCTGGTGGTGCTGGCGGGTGCGGTGGTGATTGCAGACTTGGGTACTGCCGCAGTGCTGGTTGCGACCGCGGCCATTGTGTTCTACGTTGCCGGGCTGGACCGGCGCTACATCCTGTTTGCGTTGGGGGCGGGCTTGTTGCTGGCAGTCCCTGCAATTCTGGTGAAGCCCTATCGAACGGCCCGCGTGGTCGCGTTCGTCGATCCCGAGTACAAGCTTGTGGAGAAGATCAGCCCCAAGATCCCGGAGTATCTGAAGAATGCCTCGGCAATTCGAGATACCGGATATCAGGCGCGCCAATCGAGGATCGCCGTGGGAAGCGGGGGAGCGGCGGGACTCGGTCTGATGCAGGGCAAGCAGAAAATGTTCTACCTGCCGGAGGCCCACACGGACTTCATCTACGCTGTAGTGGGCGAAGAGCTTGGACTATGGGGAAGTTCGGCGGTGCTCTTCGGGTTCCTGGTGATTCTATGGCGAGGATTGCGCCTGTTCTTCATTGCGCCTGACGACTTCGGGCGATACCTCGCGCTCGGGATCACGGCTTCGATCGTGGTGCAGGCGTTGATCAACATGAGTGTCGTGCTCGATCTTGCGCCGACCAAAGGGATTCCGTTGCCGATGGTCAGCTATGGCGGGAGTTCGCTGTTGAGCACCCTGATTTCGCTCGGACTGTTGTTGAGTGTGAGCGAACATGCCGGATGAGTGAGCCGCTGGCATTCGCGATGGCTGGTGGGGGTACGGGTGGACACATTGTTCCCGCACTCGCGGTGGCACGTGAGCTCCAGCGGCGTGGGCACAAGCCGTTTTTTATCGGAACCAAAGATGGCATGGAGGCGCGGCTGGTGCCGGAGGCCGACTTCCCTGTCCACTTCATCGACATCGGGCAGTTTAACCGCGTGGATGTAGGAACTCGTGTGTGGACGATGTTGCGGCTTCCGTTGAGCGTGCTTGCGGCGGGTCGGATCCTGCGCCGGGAGAAGGCCAGAGCGGTCTTCAGCATGGGCGGATACGTTGCGGCTCCGCCCTTTATCGCCGCTGTGCTGCTGGGAATTCCGGTGGTTGCGATGGAGCCGAACGCGTTGCCGGGGCTCGTGAACCGGCAGTTGGGGCGCTGGGTGACGCGTGCCCTGCTGAGCTTTCCGGAAGCCGCGAAGTTTTTTCCCCCTGGGCGCAGTGAGGTGACGGGTGTTCCTGTGCGAAGTTCGTTTTTCGAAGCCCGAGAGACGGCAACTCAAGGTTCCTCGTTTAACTTGCTGGTGACGGGAGGCAGCCGCGGGTCGCGGACGCTCAATAACGCGTCGCGCGATAGCTGGCCCTTGTTTGGCGGCGACAAGCAGCAAATTCGGTTCCTGCTGCAGTGCGGACGGGAGATGGAGCCCGAACTGAGGCAGGAGTTTCAGAGGGCGGGCATCGAAGGGAGCGTGACGGCTTTTGTAAGCGACATGGCGTCGGCATTTGCTGAGGCGCAGATTGTTGTCTGCCGCTCGGGCGCGTCGACTGTGGCGGAGCTTGCGGCAGCAGGGAAACCGGCGGTGCTGGTGCCTTTCCCATACGCGGCCGATGATCATCAAGCGAAGAATGCAGAAGCTTTGGCGAAGGCCGGAGCAGCTCGAACGGTGAAGGACTCGGAGATGACCGGTGCGCGACTGTACGAGGAAGTGATGGCGTTGGCGAGGAACCCGGAAGCTCGGGCACACCTTTCCGAGAACATCCGGCGTTTTGCGCGTCCTGCGGCAGCGGAAAGGGCTGCGAGCGTGTTGGAGGAGGTTGCCCTACGGTAAACTGAGAGATCCGCAGTAGCCTGTAGCACCATTCCGTTTCGCACGGACCAGGGTCAGTCGGTTCGCGGCGTTTTCCGCAGCAAATTTCATTGACAGCGACAGCGCAGCCCGGAACAATACGAGAGGGAAATGTTTTTTAAGCCGCAACAACTCCACTTCACCGGAATCGGTGGAATCGGAATGAGCGGGATCGCGGAGATCCTGCTGAATCTCGGATATCAGATCAGCGGCTCCGACTTGAAGCTCTCACCGATTACTGAACGCCTGGCGGCGCTCGGCGCGAAAGTGTACGAGGGGCACAGCGCGGCAAACGTGGATGGCGCAAAGGCCCTGGTGGTCACTTCGGCGGTGGATGAAACGAATCCCGAGGTGATGGAGGCGAGGCGGCTTGGGATTCCGGTGATTCCGAGGGGCGAATTGCTGGCTGAATTGATGCGGCTGAAGTTCGGGATCGCGGTCGCGGGATCGCACGGCAAGACCACGACAACCTCGATGGTGGCTTCGATTCTGAATCACGCGGGGCTCGATCCCACGGTGGTGGTCGGCGGACGGGTGAAGACGATGGGCGGGTCGAATGCCCGGCTGGGGCACTCGAACTTTCTGGTCGTCGAGTCGGACGAAAGCGACGGGAGCTTTCTGAAGCTATCGCCGATTCTTGCGATCGTGACGAACATCGATCGTGAACACCTCGACCACTACGCATCGCTCGCGGAGATCGAAGACGCGTTTATCACGTTCATCAACAAGGTGCCGTTTTATGGTGCGGCAATCGTGTGCGTGGACGATGTCAATATCCAGCAGGTTCTGCCGAGGATCACGCGGCGCACAATCGCATACGGGACGGTTCCACAAGCGGACCTCGTCATCGGAAACCCGAAGTGCGGGCATCTCTTCAGTGACTTCTGCCTGCGGCACCACACGAGAGATCTCGGGCAATTTCGCGTGGGTGTGCCTGGGATGCACAACGTCCTGAACGCGACGGCTGCCATTGCGGTCGGCCTCGAGTTGGAAGTAGAAGTGGAGCAGATCCGGGAGGGTCTCGCGCAGTTCGCCGGTGTCGATCGGCGATTTCAGACGCGCGGCGTCGAAGCGGGCATTACGGTTGTCGACGATTACGGTCATCATCCGACGGAGGTGAAGGCGACGCTGGCCGCGGCTCGCCAATGCGCCTACACCCGGATCCACGTCATCTTTCAGCCACATCGATATACGCGAACGATGCACCTGATGGACGACTTCGCCAAGGCGTTTCATGCGGCGGACACTGTCATGGTCCTCGATATCTACGCGGCAAGCGAGAAGCCGATCGAGGGCGTCACGGCAGCGGTTCTTGTCGAGAAGTTACGGGCATTCGGACACAAGCGCGCGATCTACTCGGGGAACGCGGACGCTGCGATCGCAAGTGCACTCGAGATTGCTGCGCCAGGAGATGTGGTTCTGACCCTCGGTGCTGGAAACGTGTGGCAGATCGGCGATCGCCTGTTGGAGGCGATTCGAGAACAGGCAAAGGCGGCTAATGGGTAGATCGATGGCGCGAAGCGGCGAAGCAGTTGCGGCGAATACGATTCCTCAGAATGCGCTCCGCTATATCCTGATCGGGATCGGAGCGCTGCTGATGGCCGTGTTCTGCGCCGCTGTCTACAACCGCATCGATCATTTCCTGATTACCGATTCGCGCTTCATCCTTCCACCCTTGCCTGAAGGTCTTTGGCAGTCATCGACGTTTCGTATCGAAGGGGCGCATTTCGCTTCGGTAAAACAGATCGCGGATGTTTTC
>DASQVJ010000650.1:0-5246 GCA_035640835.1 Bryobacteraceae bacterium | reverse complement strand
ACGACAGCCATCACTCGCATGACGCGCAGCCAAGCTGGGGTCCGCTCCTCTATGGGCTCGGGCTCGACGTCTTCCGGTGGCGGGGCGACCGCGGGTTCTGGCACAACTGTCGCGGGTGCGGGTTTCAGCGTTTCCTGCGCGCGAGGCTCACGAACGGTGGGCATCGTCGCTGCCTCGGCCGCCGAAACCGAAGCCCACCCCTTGCTCACCTTCAACGAATTCTCGAGCGCTTTGACGAAGGCCGAGCAGGTGTCGTAACGATTGCCGGGCGACTTTGCCAGCGCGCGCCCTAGCACCTTCTCCACCGTCCAATCCAGAGTTGGATTAAAGCGCTTCGGTGGCGGCGGGTCCTCATGCACGATCTTGAAGGCAAGCGCCGGGATCGAGTCGGCGGCGAAAGGCTTCTGACCAGTCAACAATTCATAAGCGATCACAGCAAGCGCAAACTGGTCCGCCTTGCCGTTGACCGGTTCACCCTGAACTTGCTCGGGCGCCATGTAGTTCGGCGTTCCAATCAGATTGCCCGAAAGCGTCGCGTGATGCGATTGAATCTTGGCGACGCCGAAATCGGTCACCTTCACCACCACGCCCTGATGGAGCAAGATGTTCGACGGCTTGATATCCCGATGAACCACGCCCATACCGTGCGCGTAGTCGAGCGCCTCGGCGGTCTGTCGCAGAAATTTCAGGATGTCCGCGTTCTCGAGAGGCCCTTCACGCATCTTTTGCTCGAGACTCGGGCCATCGACAAACTCCATCGCGATGTAAGCAAGATCGCCTTCCTGCGAAATGTCGTAAATGGTGACGATGTTCGGATGCGAAAGCCTGCCGGCTGAAGTGGCTTCCCGCACCAGCGGCTCGGTTAGCCGGAGGCGCTCGTTCTCATCCAGGTCATCCGGCAGACGCAGCGTTTTGATCGCGACCGTTCGGCCAATAGATGGATCGAGCGCACGATACACGACGCCCATAGCGCCCCGACCCGCTTCAGCGACAACTTCATAGCGACCAACCTGCGGCATCCTCCGCTTCATTGTAACGAGAGATGTCGGGAAAGGAGTCCCCTCGGGTTGCTAAAATACAGGTAATACGCACCGGAGTGTCACCACTTAGTGCGGTCACCCCACTCCCGGACGATCAACCCATGATTCAAACTCTTTTCGGTTCGGTCCCCCAAGAACCAACGCTGCTGGATCGCCTGAAGGAAGGCATCGAGAAAACGCGTTCCGGTTTTGTCGACCGCATCGAAGACGTGCTGTCCGGCAAGAAGGAGATTGACGCGGACGTGCTCGAAGAACTCGAGTACACGCTCATCACCGCCGACATCGGCGTGCGCACAGCGACCGAGATCCTCGACACCATCAAGCTTCGAGCCGGGCGCAATCAGTTATCGGACGCGTCCGAATTGCGCAACATCATCCGCGAGCATCTGCTCGAAGTTCTCCAGGCGAGTGAGCGTCCTCTTCCGCGCGTGGATACGCCTCCTGCCGTGGTCATGGTCGTCGGCGTAAACGGGGCAGGGAAGACCACCAGCATCGGTAAGCTAGCCCAGCGTTTCAAGAACGAAGGCCGATCCGTGCTTCTCGCCGCCGCCGACACGTTTCGCGCAGCCGCAATCGAGCAACTCGAGGTTTGGGGCACTCGCACCGGCACGGATGTGATCCGGCAAAACCAGGGCGCCGATCCAAGTGCAGTTGTCTTCGACGCCCTGCAAGCCGCCAAGGCCCGAGGCATCGACTATGTGATCGTCGACACCGCCGGCCGCCTGCACACGAAAGAAAACCTGATGGCGGAGCTCGACAAAATGCGGCGCACCGCGACACGCGTGGTTCCCGGAGCTCCACATGAGGTCTTGCTGGTCCTTGACGGCACTACGGGCCAGAACGGGCTCGAGCAGGCGCGAAAATTCACGGAAGCGACCGGTGTCACAGGTATCGTTCTGACCAAACTCGACGGTACTGCGAAGGGAGGCATCGTCGTCTCGATCACACGCGAGCTCGGGCTGCCGATCCGCTATATCGGCGTCGGCGAGAAGGTCGACGACCTGGTTCCTTTCGATCCCGAAGCTTTCATCGACTCTCTCTTCGGGAAGTGAGTCTATGACATCGCCGTACATGCAAGAGGCACTGGCGCTGGCTGCCAGTGCGACCGGCCTCACCAGTCCCAACCCAACTGTTGGTGCCGTGCTCGTGCGCGACGGCGAGATTGTCGGTCGAGGGTCGCACATCTACGCGAACGTTCTGCATGCCGAGACGGTCGCGTTGCAAGAGGCGGGTGAGCGCTCTCGGGGTGCCACGCTCTATGTCACGCTCGAGCCCTGCTCGCACTATGGCCGCACCGGTCCATGCGTGGATGCGCTGATCGAAGCCGGTGTGAAGCGAGTGGTCGCGGCCATGGCCGATCCGAATCCGAATGTTTCAGGCAGCGGGTTCGTCCGGCTTCGTGAGGCCGGGGTGGCAGTGGAGATCGACGAAATGGCGTCTCGGGAAGCCGCCAAACTGAACGAGCCGTTTGTCCACTTCATGAAGACGGGCAAGCCTCTGGTGTTCTTGAAGGCTGCGTTGACCCTCGACGGCAAGATCGCGGCCCCGGAAGACAATCGGGGATGGATCACGAGCGAACTAGCCCGGGCCCATGTTCAAACCATCCGCCACAATGCGGACGCCATCTTGACCGGCATCGGCACCGTTCTCTCCGACGATCCGCTGCTCACCGATCGCAGTGGATTGCCGCGCAGCCGCCCACTTCTGCGCATCGTTGCCGACTCTCAGCTGCGAATGTCGCTCGACTCGAAGATGGTGCAATCCGCACAGGACGACCTCGTTGTGCTCACGACCTCGGTGGCACCGTCGGAGCGAGTGAAGGCGCTCGAGCAGCGAGGCATTACGGTTATTGCGTTCGATGACCCTGCCGGTCGAACCGACCTGAAGGCTCTGGTCCCATGGCTTGCCGAGCGGAGGTACCTGTCGCTGATGATCGAGGCCGGAAGTAAGCTGAACTGGGCTGCGCTCGAATCCGGCATCGTCGACAAGATCTTTTTCTATTACGCGCCCAAGATTCTTGGAGGGCTTCAGTCGCTGCCCGTTGCCGGCGGCGCCGGACGTCGACGAAGGGTCGACGCGATTGAATTCCACAACGTTGCGCTGCATCCAATCACTACGGAGGAGTTCGCCGTCGAGGCGTATCTTAAGCGCTAAACGTGTTCACTGGGATCATTGAAGAAGTCGGCACAGTAGCATCGATCGAGAGCGCAGCATCAGGCGCTCGAATTCGCGTCGACTGCGAAACGGTGCTATCGGATGCGACGCTCGGCTCGAGCATCGCTGTCAATGGCGTTTGCCTCACAGCGGTCGAGCTCGCGTCGACGAGCTTCTCGGCCGACCTCGCGCCTGAAACGCTGAAGCGCACGAATTTGGGTGCTTTGAAGCTGGGCTCGCTCGTCAACCTGGAACGTCCGATGTCCCCATCCGGGCGCCTGAGCGGCCACATCGTCCAAGGCCATGTCGACGGGACCGGGCAACTCCTGTCTCTCGATCAAGCAGCGCCCGATGCCTGGTGGCTCCGCATCGCCATTCCACGCGAGCTCGACCGCTACGTTGTCTTCAAGGGATCCATCTGCATCGACGGCATCTCCCTCACGGTTGCTGCCGTTGAAGACCTTGTGGTCTCGGTGGCCATCATCCCGCACACGTACACGCACACAGCACTGCGCGACCGCAAACCGGGGGATGCTGTCAATCTCGAAACTGACATCATCGCGAAGTATGTCGAGAAGATGATCGCGAAGTAAGAACGCTCACGGTTTGGGTGGAAACTCCGCCAGATACTTACGCAGCTCGTCCCTGATTTGACGAAACGAAGCCAACCGCTCTTCCTCGGTCCCTGTGACGGTGGCCGGGTCGGCAAACGATTCGTGGAAACGCTTGCCGTGGCCGGGGAAGATGGGACAGGTCTCGCGGGCGTTGTCGCAGACGGTGAGAACGTAATCGAACGTTTCATTCGCGAACTCATCCACCAACTTTGATCGATGCTGCGAGATGTCTATGCCGATCTCGCGCATCACTTCGATTGCCTCGGGACGAACGAATGTTGCCCGGGTCCCGGCGCTTGCTACTTCGAATCGGTCGCCCTTTTCGTGTCGAAGCAAGCCTTCGGCCATCTGGCTTCGAGCCGAATTTGCCGTGCAGAGAATCAGCACACGCTCTTTCATCGCTTCTTAGCTGCAGCAGCCCGGCTGACAACACGCCGCCGGCTTTATCGCCCGCACAAAGGCGCTGACGAACTTGCCTTCCACCTGAGGTGCGAGCGCATCGACATCGAGACCCTGGCCGCTGAGGAATGCTCGCGCGTCGTCGATTTGGTACACGCGCGTCGGTTCGAGGTCAATCGACTCGAATCCGGCCGCCGAGAGCTTCGACACGTATTCTTCGTCGCGCAGAGCTCCTGCAATACATCCCACCCAAAGAAGCATGTGTTGCCGGATCTCCGCCGGTACTTCGCCTCGGACCACAACGTCGGAGACAGCGAAGCGTCCACCGGGTTTGAGTACACGGAACGCTTCCTTCAACACCTTGTCCTTATCCCCGGAAAGGTTGATGACGCAGTTCGAGATGATGACGTCGACCGAGTTGTCCGGCAACGGAATGTTCTCGATCTCGCCCTTCAGAAACTCGACGTTCTGCACACCCGCCTTGGTCTGATTCGCGCGAGCAAGTGCCAGCATCTCGTCCGTCATATCGAGGCCATATGCCTTGCCTGTGGGGCCGACGCGCTTTGCAGAAAGCAACACGTCGATACCGCCGCCCGAGCCGAGATCGAGCACGACTTCGCCGGGTTTCAGATCGGCCAGTGCAGTCGGGTTCCCGCAGCCGAGCGAAGCTTGGACGGCCTGTTCCGGCAAGCCTTCTGTCTGAAGTTGGTCGTACAAGTTGGAGGTAATCGGATCGACATCGCAACCGGACGCAGATGCTCCACAGCAGGAGTTTCCCTGGCCGTTTGCAACCCTGTCCGCGGCTTGTCCATATTTCTCTTTGACGATCTCTCGAACGTCGTTCACTGTACTCATCTGGAGGTCTCCTTACCTGCTGATCATCACAATGGTTTCGGGCGCGATCGCCCGGTTACGTGTGCAGCACTCGGCATAGAGAAAGCCCAGCAGCTCCTGCAGGCTCTCCGTATTGGCCGAGTACCAAAGATAGGTGCTCTCGCGACGCACCTTCACCAGATCCTCGTTCTTCAACTTCTCTAAG
>DASQVJ010000649.1:0-10233 GCA_035640835.1 Bryobacteraceae bacterium | reverse complement strand
CATTAATGTCTGGCGGGCGAACGTAGCGCTGCAGATGCGCGCCCCGCGGGCCATCGTCGGGCGAAATGTGCGGGCCTTCCACATGAAAGCCTTCTATGGCAGGACCCTCGGGCAGAGCTGATTTGGCTCGAGCAAGGTTCCGTAACGACTCGACCATGCCGTCGCGATCGCCGGTGATCACAGTCGGGTAGAACCGGGCCGTTCCGGTCGAGTGTATGACGTGAATCGATCGGGCGATCTCTTCGTGCGGAGTCGAAGGCGAGTTGTAATCTACCCCCGCATACCCGTTCACCTGCAGGTCGATCCAGGCGGGGGCGACGAAGATGGTCTGCTCGGCCGGCGGAGTGATCGGATGGTCGACAACGGAGATGAGCTCTTCACCGCTCACCTCGATCCAATCACCTGAAGAAACATCAATGCCGGAACATTCCATTCGATTCACGTTTTATTACGAGTTATGGAGGAGAACAAGATCTGTACGTTAGTCGTTCCAACTCCGACGTGGGTTGGTGCGCACGAGCGACTCTGGCGCCGAAACATTTCATCCCGCGCACGTTTTATCCACAATTTACTGACAGCGTTTTCGGCGTAAAGCGTTGATTCCTCGCAAAAACATATCTGTTGAAAACCGTTTGGAACATAAGAAATCTTGTGGATCTCTGATCGGTGAGCTGCTACAAATGACTCAGATCCGAACCGGACGTGCTTCTGTGGTGGGATCTCGGGGGAGGTAACCGCCATGGAAGCGCGCCCGTAGAGGAACTAGTTCACTTCTGCGAGCTTCTTTTCCGGCACGGGCGTCAGCCAGCCAAACTGGTCTGGCGCCGTACCATTTACGATCGCGAAGAACGCTTTCTGAAGTTTCTCCGTGATTGGCCCTCGCCGCCCTTCACCCACCTGGATCCGATCCACCGACCTGATTGGCGTGATCTCGGCGGCTGTTCCGGTGAAGAAAACTTCATCGGCGATGTAAAGTAATTCGCGCGGAATCACCGCTTCCACCACTGGGATGCTGAGACTCCGCGCGAGTTGCACCACTGTGTCCCGCGTGATTCCCGGCAAGACTGAAGAGGCAAGCGGAGGCGTGATCAAGCTGCCGTCGCGCACCACGAAGACGTTCTCGCCGGAGCCTTCGCTGATGGTGCCGTTCTGGTCGAGAGCGATGCCCTCCTTATATCCATTCACCATCGCTTCCATGCGAATCAACTGCGAGTTCATGTAATTTGCACCGGCCTTCGAAAGCGCGGGCAGGGTGTTGGGAGCAATCCGATTCCAGCTTGAAATGCAAACATCGACGCCACCGGAGAGCGCTTCGTCACCGAGATATTTGCCCCACGACCAACAGGCAATGAAGATCTCGGTTGGATTGTTCGTACCGTTCACACCCATTTCGCCATAGCCGCGCAGAACGATCGGTCGGAGATAGCAGGAGCGAAGTCCGTTAACGCTTACGAGCTCTACCATCGCTTCACTGAGTTCGTCGACGGAGAACGGGATCGGCATGCGATAGATCTTTGCCGAATCCACCAGGCGCCTCGCATGTTCACGAAGACGGAAGATCGCCGGACCTTGCGACGTCTCGTAGCAGCGGATGCCCTCGAAGACTGAGCTACCGTAACTCACCACGTGGGAAAGTACGTGTATCTTCGCGTCTTCCCAATTGATGAACCGGCCGTTGTGCCAAATGCTCTTTGTGGGCGTTAACATTACATTATTCTAACTTAGAGCCCGGGGCTGAAACGGTAAGATCAAGCCTCGCATCTCAGTGTCAGGGGGAGATCGAGAGTGCTGAAAACACATAAGTTGTTTTGGCTAACCCTCCTGTTGTCGGCCACTTCACTCGCTCAGCTCAGGACGCCGAAGCCTGGGTTTAACCTGTTTTCACGTGAACAGGATGTTCAGCTTGGGCGAGAGGCTGCTGCGCAGATCGAGCGTCAGGTTCAAGTGGTTCGAGAACCGGAGTTGCAGGAGTACGTCAACAGGATCGGACGCCGGCTGGCGCAGACACCCGAAGCAGGGGGCTATCCCTATAGCTTTAAAGTGGTCAACGATCCCTCCATCAACGCGTTTGCGCTTCCTGGCGGGCCTACCTATATCCACTCCGGCTTGATTCGGGCCGCGGACAATGAAGCTCAGCTCGCAGGCGTGATGGCGCACGAGATTTCTCACGTCGCGTTACGTCACAGCACGAACCAGGCATCGAAGGCGAATCTGATTCAGCTTCCGATGGTGCTGGCGGGGGCAATGGCGGGTAACGGGTCCATGTTGGGACAGCTGACCCAGTTGGGTATCGGGCTCGGAGCCAACTCAGTGTTGCTCAAGTTTTCGCGAGATGCCGAACGCGATGCTGACCTGCTTGGTGCCCAGATGATGGCGCATGCCGGTTACAACCCCATCGAGATGGCGCGCTTCTTCGAGAAACTCGAAGCGCAGGGTGGGTCCAGAGGACCACAGTTTCTTTCCGATCACCCGAATCCGGGCAATCGAGTGAAGTACGTTTCGGATCAGGTTCGATACCTGCCGCAGAGGGATTACGAGATCGGAAACACCGCTGAATTTCAGAGAGCCAAGTCGCTGGCATCCGGTTTGCCGAATCCAAGCCGAAGTGGATTCCGGAATTCGGCCGTTCAGGGGCAGGGCGATCCTCGACCGTCGGGGCGATTCGGTGAGTACCGGTCACAGACATTTCGTATCGCACATCCCGATAACTGGGAGGCCTTCGGTGATCCGCAGGGCGCAGTCGTGACGATTGCGCCTCGGTCAGGGCTCGCTCAGGACGGTAACGGTAATGTACAGGTTATCTATGGAGTGATGGCCGGCTACAACATGGGCGACGGTCGGCGCGACGATCTTCGGCGCGATACGGACGAACTCGTTCGGCAGTTGATGAGGACGAACCCAGGAACGCAGGCAGGTGGTCAGAGGGGAGGTCGAGTGGACGGTCAACCGGCTCTGATCACGACCCTCTATGGAACGTCACCGTATCGGGGAGAACGTGAGACAAACATTGTGATCACCGTCGAGCGTCCGCAGGGGTTGTTTTACATGGTCTATGTCGCTCCGGATAGCGCGATGAGCCAGCTCAACCCGACTTTCGACCAAATGTTACGTTCCGTTCGTTTTGCGCAGTAACCGTAGCCTGAGGTAGAATCCCGATTTCCGCGATTTTTCGCAAACGTGAGCACGGCCGCTTCCGCATTGTCGGGGCGGCCGATTTTTTTGCGCTGAAGGCCGCGCGTGCCATCTTGGGGAGGAATGCTCAACCACGATGGAGTTCTGTTCGATTTCGATGGGGTTCTGGTCGATAGTGAGCCAGTTCATTTCACGTGCTGGCAAGAGATCCTCGAACCGTTTGGCATCCGTTTAGATTGGGACACCTACGTTCGCCACGGCATCGGCATCTCCGACCGCCAGATGCTGACCTTCTTAGCCCACTTGAAGAATCCGCCGGCTGATGTCGAGGAACTTGCGGCGCAGTACCCACGGAAGAAGGAGCTGTTCCGGAAGCGCATGCTCGAAAACACTCCGGTGTCGGACGAGCTTCGGAATCTGCTTGGCGAACTTCACGGCAGATATCGGCTGGCGGTGGTTAGCTCGAGCAACATCACAGAGGTCGAGCCGGTCCTGGTTGCTGGCCAGATTCGGGACCTGTTCCAGACCGTTGTCTCCGGCGACCAGGTTCCGAGGCTGAAGCCGGCTCCGGATCCTTACTGGATCGCTGCGGAGCGGCTGGATGTATCGAGACCGCTGGTCGTGGAAGATTCGGACGCAGGGGTGGCGTCGGGCCAGGCTGCCGGGTTCGAGGTCTTGCGGGTTCCTGAGCAGGCGCAAATGATTGATCTGGTGAGGAGGCGGCTTGGGATCCCGGTTTGAGCGAGTTCTGATAACAGGCATTATGTCGACTTTCTGCTAAGGCCAAAAAAAGAGCCCTGTGGGAGACTGGCACATTTCCCACAGGGCTTTTGGGAAGAAAGCAATATTAATCGCGATTACGCCCGCCGCCTCGGCCGCCGCCGTCTCCTCCGTCACTTCCCCGCGACTGACTGCGGCCTCCGCTGATCCCGGCGCCTTCACGTCCGGCGGTGCCCCGACCCTCGGAACGAGGCGCAGAACGATCCATACTGTGCGGGTGGTCGCCGCCGCTTCGGCCCCTGCCGATCCAGCCGTCATTGCGATCTCGGACGATTGGCGGATTCACACGAATAGAGTCCCCTCGGCCGAATCCAGACCAACCGCTCCGGGCCGGCCCGGGGTTATCCGAGTTGCTATCGGTGGCCTCAAGGTCCCGGCGCCAGCCTCTGGACCGTTCCAACCGGCTGTCATCGTTGACTCCTTCAATCGCCTGGTTTTCGTTTCGTCTGTTATCGCCTGATGCTGCTGGAGTTTTCGATCTGCCGGAGCTCCGGTCATATCCGAAACGCCGCCAACCGCTGTCATCCGGAGCCAAACCCGTACCCGAGCTATGCCGATTCTCCGATGGTTCCCGGCTGACATTCGGGTTCCCGAATCCGCGCCACCCGCCGCGGTCGAATAGCGAATCCGCCGGCTTCCGCGCCGACCCGCCTGCCATGGCTCCATCACTGCCTGGAGCCGCCGTGAACGTGCGCCGCGAGACTTCTTCCAGGCCCTGGCGTTGCACGTCAAACGGAACACGATCGTTCGACGACGGCTGGCGTCTGCTATAGAATCTCTCGTTTAATGTTGGACTTGCAGGCCGAACCTCAACCGGCGCTCGATCCACCCAGCGGAGACTTTCGCGACCGGGTGCCAGCGGCAACGCACCGTGGAGAGCGCTCGCTCCGAGGATGTCGTCTACGCCCAAGCGTGAGTGCCCGGCCCCGCGTCCAAACTCGGCTGTGCTGATCCCGCTGATCGCGTTATCCACGGAGGCGTTTCGATATAGATTCGTAACGTTCACGCTTCTGTTGATATATATGCTGCTATCTAGCAGACCGCGATCGCGATAGCCGCCGTAGATACCGCGTCCCCACCAACGATGGAATGGGTCTCGAGGGGCGAGGGGAAGCCAACCGATGTTCTGAAATCCTGCTGCGCCGCGACCGAATCCGAAGAAGGCGACCAGCGCCGGGGACCAGTAGTGCCGGACTCCGAATCCACCCGGATACCAGCACCAGCCACGGTTCGGCCGGTGATACCAGCGTCCAAAGTGGTACGGTGCCCAGCCCCAGGGATCATAGCTGACCCAGTTCCAGCCGTAGTAGTCGATCCAGCTCCAACGCCCGTTCCGATAGGGCGCCCAGCCGGCGGCCACCGTCGGCGACCAGACCCAGCCGTATGGGCCGTCGTATATCCAATTCCCATACGCATCGAGATCCTCGGCGCCATAGATGTCGCGGCTGATGTATTGGTAGGCACGGCTGCGCTCGAGGTCGCGATCGCGCTGCTCGTTCCAGCGATCGAAGTCGTCCAAGGGAATGGCACTAGCGACGCGAACCTCCGTGCCGTCTGGGGTCAGACGCGTGTACATCGTGTGACCGGCCGTAAGGCGCTCGCTGCCTTTGGGACTGAAAATTTCGGCCTCGCCGGAGCGGACGGTGATCTCCGCGCTGCCATCGGACAAAACGGAGATGCGATAGGTGCCTCGGCGTACCGGCCTGATCGAAGCGCCCGGTGTACTAATCTCGACCTCAGCTTCCTGGTCGCGAAGAACTCTATATACAACATTACCTTCCGCGAGTTGTATCAAGTAACGCCTGAACTCTAATTCGGCTAATCGAACCTCAGTGTTAGCCGCCAGCCGCATCATGTTCGAGTAGTCGAACTGCAGCTCAGCGCGCGACCCTTGGCCCGTGTACAAGTAATCGCCGGCCACCAATGGTGCATTGATCGCGGCTGCTACAATCTCGTCGGCGTCGCCACGTCGCACGCTCACCTCGCCCTCGATCAAGCTGATCCGGGCGACCCCACGCTCCGATGCTTCGTCCGCGAGTGCTAGCGGCAGCGCGAATGCAATTGAGGCGAGCGTTCTCAAGAGGGTCGAGTTCAATGAAAACTCCTGAATCGGCATAAGGCTGCACGCAAAATGCCAGGTGTAAAAGGTTGTAAATAGAGGGTCAGACGAGGCACTTCAGTGGTTGTTATCAACCACACGGTTGTTTTCCACCATGCCAGTCTGAGCACTCTGCAGCTTGTCGCCTTCATGCTAGCCTGATGCACAGTCCCTCCGAATGAAATTGCAAGAGTTGGGTAGCCGGATTTCCGGACCCGCGACCCTGTTCATTATCAGTGTCATCCTGCTCTGGAAGCTGGTCCTCACCAACCAGTACACATGGCTGGACGGACCTGACCTCGCTCACCAGGTGCTGCCCTGGTGGGTGTTTCAAGCTGGTGAATGGCACGCAGGTCGAATCCCGCTATGGGATCCACATCACTGGGCGGGACAAACGCTGATTGGGCAGGCGCAGCCTGGAGTGGCTTATCCGCTGAATTGGATCTTGTTTTTGTTGCCTCTACGAAGGGGCTGGATGAGGATGGACGTCCTGCACTGGTACTTCGTCCTGATCCACTTCATCGCCGCGGTCAACATGTACGCCCTGTGCCGTTGGCTTCGTTTCGTCAAATCGGCCGCGATCTTCGGAGGCACCCTCTTCGCCTTCACCGGATTCCTGGGAACCAACGACTGGCCTCAGATGCTGAACGGGGGAATCTGGGCTCCCCTGGTCTTCCTGTTTCTGCTGCGGGTGGTGAACGGCGAGAGGCCTTGGAGCAGCGCCGCCTGGTCCGGGTTCTTCCTCGGATTGAGCTGGCTCAGCGGACACCATCAGATACCGATCTTCTTGAGCTTAGTGACCGTAGGTACTTGGATTGGCTTCACTTGGCGAGACCGGCGCCTTCTGAAATTCTTTGCGGTGTTCCTAGTCTTCACGGCCCTCTTCAGCGCCCTCCAGGTCTTGCCGGCCTTTGAGTACGGACGAAGCGCCAAGCGCTGGGTCGGCCTGAACGAGCCCGTTGGGTGGCGCGAGCGAGTTCCGTACAACATCCACCAGCAGTACTCGTTCAAGCCCGAGAGCCTGTATGGAATCGTGTTCCCGTCCCTGGCCGTTCACACCAACGGGTACGTGGGCTGGGTCGGCATGGTCTTTGCCGGTTTGGGAGCAGCTGCGGCCATTAGGGATCGCCGGCATCGCATTTGGATCGCTATCGCCATGGCCGGACTTCTGCTTGCGCTGGGCAGCGATTCCCTGCTCCACGGGCTAGTCTATGCGATCGTCCCAATGGTGGAAAAGGCTCGCTCGCCGTCGACGGCTATCTTCGTGTTCAACTTTGGAGTTGCCGTTCTAAGTGCTTATGGATTGCATACTTGGACCTCGAATGTGGCGTGGTTTCGGAGGGTCGCGATAGCGTTGTTTGGGATATTTGCGGCTGTCTGGGCCTTCGGCTTCGCTGCCGCGATGTACGAAAAGGTCATCGGCCAAGGCAAACCTCTGCTGTCGACGCTGATCGCGGCGGCGCTAGGAGTCGTGCTGTGGATGGCATACCGAGGGATACTGCGGCCACAAGTCTTTACGTTGGCTATATTTGGATTGCTATTGCTCGAGTTGCCCCTCACCGTCGGTGCCGGCTTGCCGAATCGCTATGAGCAGGACCGTACCTTCTTCCTGAAGAAGGTTCCGGAGTTCGAGGAGTTCGCCAGGATCATTAAAGCCAAATCGAACCCTCCACCGCGGTTTTACGCAGATAGTGAGCTGGTTCCCTATAACGCGGGCGACTACTACGGGATCGACATGCTGAACGGGTATCTCGCCAGCCTGAGCCAGAACATCCTTGCCTTGGAGTCGTACACAGCGAGAGCGCAAGAGTTGCTAGCGACCGAGTACTACATCGGGAAACAGGCGCCCTCCCCGAAGCACCAGTTGCTGGCTGGAAAGGAACAAGGGTTGAAGCTTTACTTCAACCCCGATGCAGTGCCTCGCGCCAGGGTGGTCGCGAGGGCTTCGAGCGTTGCAGCGGTGAATGAGATTAATACACTTATCGCAGACGAAACGAAGGACTTCCGCAGCGAGGCATGGTTCGTTGGAGATGCTCCGAAGTTGCCCGCATGCTCGCAGTTGAACAGCGGCGTTCGGTATCAACGATGGAATTCAGGTGAAGTACAACTTCAAGTGTTAACCAATTGTTCTTCGTTATTGGTCCTGGCCGACACCTATGACAAGGGGTGGAAAGCGAAGCTGGATGGCAAGCCAGTTCGGCTCTGGGAGGTTTACGGCGCTCTCCGGGCAGTGGAACTGCCGCCCGGCGAGCATGTGGTGGAGATGGTGTACCGCCCCGCTTCGGTGATTGCGGGCGCAGTCGCAGCCGTGCTGGGTTTGGTCGGGCTTGCGATCTTGTCGCTGCTGAGGCTGTGAATTACCAGCGAGGGACTACGCGCGTCCACGTCGGATCCACGCGCTTCTGCATCTCGGCTTCGTCGTCGCGCTTGCGGTACGGAAGCTTGTCATAGCGTTCCCTGCCCCGAGCCACTTGATCGTAGTCCAGCTCAACACCAAGACCAGGCTTGTCGGGAATCTGCACGCAACCGTCCACAATCGGGATACGGCCGCCCACGACGACTTCGTCCTGCTCCGTCTGCCACGGATAGTGGGTATCGCAGGCGTACAGCAAACCGGGACTCGCAGCCGCCGCGTGTGCCATGGTCAGGAGGCTGACGCCGAGATGATTGTTCGAATGCATGGATACGCCGAGTCCGAGCGTCTCGCACAAGAACGAAAGCTGTTGGATGGCGCGGATCCCTCCCCAGTAGTGAGGGTCGGAGAGGATGACCTGTACGGCATCCTGGTCGCGCGCTTCGATCACCTGCGAGAAGCATGTGGTCGCGACGTTACTCGCGTTGGGCATGTCGATGCCTTCGGCTTTGAGCCGGCGGCGCACCTCGGCCATGCCGTCGAGTCCCGGGCAAGGATCCTCGAGATAGCCGCCGTTTGAGAGCTCGTCCTTAAGAGAGCGGCCCACGTGCACCGAGGTTTCCACCGTCCACGCGCAGTTCGGGTCGATGCGCAGAGGGTACGGTGGGCCGAACTCTTCGCGCAGTGCCCTGATCGTCGCGATCTCGACTTCGGGCTCGAGTACGCCGCCCTTGAGTTTGATCTCTCGAAAGCCGTACTTGTCGACGAACATCCTGCACTGGCGAACCATGCTCTCGGGGTCGAGACACTCGCCATACTCGTCCTCACGTTCGTCGTCGCCGAGACCACCGCCGCCTGCGTGTTTATAGAAGAGGTAAGCGGAGAAAGGCACGGCATCGCGGGCACGTCCACCGGCCACATCGCAGACGGGCATGTTCAGCGCCTTACCGATCAGATCGAGGCACGCGATTTCGTAAGCGGCAAAGGTTCGAGCGTCCTGATCCAAAGGGTTCTCGCCAGGGACGAGGTAGGTTTGGGTGCGGCCGCCGGCAACCGATCGCGTGGTGGAAGCGCCACGAACAAGGTCGGTGTGGAGGCGCGTGAGCTGAAACGGATCCATCCCAAGCACGCGATCCCGCGCTTTCTCGAGCGCGGCCAACGGTTGATCGCCGCCATAGGTTTCGGCGATGCCGGTGAGGCCATCGGTCGTCTTCAGTTCGACGATTGTGCGGATCGCGTACGGCGCATGCAATCCGTAGGAACTACGAAGAGGCGCGTCGGCGATGGCTATGGGATGTAAAAGGATTTCAGAGATGCGCATGCGCGCTGCCGTCTACTTACGTGCGCCGCGCTGGGGGCTGCGGAGCTTGCTCTGACGGCGCTTGGCGCTCTTACGCTTGGGCTTGCTGATGATGAAGGTGCCGCTTCCGATGTACTGCGAAGAATAAACTTTGTCGTCTGCCATGAAGTCTCCTCGAGATTAGTCCGAATCCTTCAGTATACAGAACCTTCGCTATTCTGAAAGAAACATGTTTCGCCGTTTCACCACCTTTGCCCTCCTCTTTGTAGGCGTTTTGAGAGCTTGGGCGGAGGACCCCATTTTTCGCGAGATTGACCAATCTCTGGTCGAACTCAGCAAGCTGACCGGGATGGAGATTCGTAAGAAGGTTGAGTACGACACGATTACGAAGGAGAAACTTCGGGCGTATGTCGAAGAGTCGGTCAAGCAGGAGGTCGCTCCGGAGGACATTCGGGCCGAGGAACTGACGCTGAAGAAGCTTGGCCTGGTGCCGCCTGAATTCGATCTCGCGAAGACAACGATCGATCTCATGACCGAACAAGCCGCGGCCTTCTATGACTACCGCAAGAA
>DASQVJ010000648.1:0-5634 GCA_035640835.1 Bryobacteraceae bacterium | reverse complement strand
GAACGTCATCAAGTGCATCTGGGGTTCGGACTGGGATCCGCTCTTCGAGCGCGATCACACCGGCCTGCTGCTGAAGCGCATGGAAGAGTGCGTGGACGGCGAGTATCAAGCGTTCAAGGCCAAGGGTGGCGCATATGTGCGCGAGCACTTCTTCGGCAAGTATCCTGAGCTGCGCAAGATGGTGGAGCACCTCTCGGATGAAGAGCTCACCAACCTTCGTCGCGGCGGCCATGATCCGCAGAAGGTCTACAACGCCTATAAGCGTGCCGTGGAGCACAAGGGTCAGCCGACCGTGATCCTCGCCAAAACGGTGAAGGGCTATGGTCTCGGCGATGCCGGCGAAGGCCGGAACGCAACGCACCAGCAGAAGAAGCTGAATGAAGATCAGGTCTCCTACTTCATCAAGCGCTTCGATGTGCCGGTGCCGGAAGAGAAGGTCAAGAATCTCGAGTTCCATCGTCCCGATGAGAGTGCGCCGGAGATGCAGTATCTGCGCGAGCGCATTCAGGCGATGGGCGGGCCGCTACCCGCACGTCATCCGAAACCGATGACGTTGAAGGCGCCTGAGCTCTCTCTGTTCCACGACTCGTTGGCAGGCTCGGGCGGTCGCGCTGCCTCCACCACCACCGGATTTGTAGCGGTGCTGAAGGCGCTGCTCAAAGACAACGAACTGAAGAAGCACATTGTGCCGATCATCCCGGATGAAGCCCGCACCTTCGGCATGGATTCGCTGTTTACGCAGATCGGCATCTACGCCAGCCAAGGCCAGCTCTACACACCCGTCGATCGCGACACCTTGATGTACTACAAGGAATCGAAGGACGGCCAGCTGCTCGAGGAGGGCATTACCGAGGCCGGTTCGATGGCGAGCTTCACGGCTGCCGGAACATCATACGCGAACTATGGCGTGCCGATGATTCCGTTCTACGTGTACTACTCGATGTTCGGCTTCCAGCGTGTCGGCGACCTCATGTGGGCGTTTGCCGATTCGCGTGGCCGCGGCTTCCTGATGGGCGGAACGGCTGGGCGCACGACACTGCTAGGCGAAGGTCTGCAGCACCAGGACGGACACACGCCGCTGTTGATGAGCGTGATCCCGACCTGCCACACCTACGATCCGGCCTATGCGTATGAGATCGCGGTCATCGTTCGTGACGGTATCCGCCGCATGTACGAGCTGAACGAAGACCGGTTCTACTACCTGACGGTCTACAACGAGAACTACGCTCAGCCGGAGATGCCGAAGCAGGAGGGTGTCGAAGAGGGCATCCTGCGTGGCATCTACAAGTACCGTGCTTCGAGCGCGGGTCCTGCCGACATTCAACTGTTCGGCAGCGGCATCATTCTCAACGAAGCGCTCCGAGCGCAGGATCTGCTGCTCGAGAAGTATGGGGTGAAGGCAGACGTTTGGAGCGTGACGAGCTATAACGAGCTTCGTCGTGATGCTCTGGACGTGGATCGTTGGAATCGCTTGAATCCGGACCAGGAGCCGAAGAAGCCCTACATCGAGCAAGTGCTCGAGGGTGTGGATACTTCGGTCGTGGCAGCAACCGACTACATAAAGGCCGTTCCGGACCAGATCGCTCCTTGGATGAAGGGTCGCTTCGTCACCCTTGGGACGGATGGCTTCGGACGCAGCGACAACCGCCAACATCTGCGGCGTCACTTTGAGAACGACGCAGAGTCGATTGCTGCGGCTGCGCTCGCGAGGCTTGCTCAGGACGGCAAGTTCGATCGCGCGAAGGCTGCGGAAGCGGTTCGCGAGCTCGGGCTGGATCCGGAACGGAAGAATCCGGTTTACGCTTAGTCCGAAATCTCGATAACGCTGCACGGCGGGTGCTCATTGTGGCATCCGCCGTGTTTGCTTTTGGGGTGGCTTGGTGAGGTTCGGTGACGGAGCCTTGGCCGCTAAAGTTTGGGTATGAGCACAGCCGCTGTCATGACCTTCGAGGAGTTCGAGCAACTGCCGCTTCATGATGAACCCGGCAAGCACGAGCTGATCGACGGCCAAATCATCTCGATACCCCCGCCCGAACTCAGTCACACACAACTGATGAAGCTGGTTTATGCGATCCTGCTCCGGAACCTTCACGAATCGCGGGTCTGGCCGGATCACACCGGGTACAGGATCGGCGCGGGCTGGATCGAGCCCGACGTGAGCGTGTCATGGCCGGATCAGCCGCGCGATGGCAAATACTTTGCGCGAGCGCCCATGATCGCGGTCGAGATCCTCTCGGAACGCGAGGACATTGAACGCAAACTGACGCTGTACTTTGCCGAAGGCGCGGCTGAAGTTTGGGTCCTCGACCGCAAGCACAAAGCCATGACGGTGTACCTGACGCGCCTCGGAGATGTGATTCGCATCCCGGTGAGGGACGAGTATATATCCGACGCCGCGCAGTCAACCATCCGACTGACGGAGCTGTTCGGCTAAGCCGCTAAGAAGTCGTGGCCTCGATATGGCCCATCTTGCCGCTGCGGAAGTCCTCGAAGGCCTGCCGTATCTCAGCTTCCGTGTTCATCACGAACGGCCCGTAACGAGCAACGGGTTCGTTCAACGGTTCACCAGTAAGCAGCAGGAACTCGAACGGCGCCGCTCCGCTGTTGCTGGTGCTGATCGCGTGGCCGTCATTCTCGAATAACAGCAGGCGACTAGCCGGAACGGCTGAATCAGATCCGCCAAACCGTCCTTCACCCGAGATCGTGTAAGCCAGAGCGTTCTGTGACGGTGGCACAGGTTGCGTCCAAGTGGCGCCGGGAGCAAGCGTGACATGCAACATTGAGACCGGTCGAACCGTTCGCGTTTGGGCACGAACACCGCCGGCCTCGCCCGCGATCACGCGAATGCGAACGCCATCCTGATCGAAGGTCGGTATCGCGTCGGACCGCAAATCCTGATACGCAGGGCGAACCATCTTGTGATCTTTAGGCAAATTGACCCAAAGCTGGAACCCGTGCAGCTTGCCACCTTCGCGCCGGAAATCGTCGGAAGGCATCTCCTGGTGAACGAGGCCGGACCCCGTGGTCATCCATTGCACATCGCCAGCGCGCAGGCTACCGTGATTGCCGAACGAATCGCGATGCTCCATCTCACCGGCGAGCAACACGGTGACTGTCTCGAAGCCTCGATGCGGGTGATCGGGAAGGCCTGGAGCCTCGCCGGGTCCGAAGTTGACCGGACCAAACTCATCGAGAAGTAGAAATGGATCCACCATGGAAAGGGAAGAGGACGGAAAAGCCCTATGCACCACAAATCCTCCGCCTTCCACCGTCTTCAACGAGGGAAGCACCCTCAGCACACTACGACTCTCTTTCATCGTCAACTCCTTTAGGCGGCTACTTGCAAGACTTCGTCCATTCGTTCGCGAGCGGCAGCAAGAGACTGAGAGCTTTTCGCCGCATCCCTATGGTCCACGTAGCGAATCACCTCAACGTCGGTGATTCCAATGAAACCGAAGACCTGCCTGACAAAGGGCACGACGAAGTCGGCGGTGTTACCCGGTTCATAAGCCTGGCCTGCACTCATCAACACGAAGACCTTCTTCCCATTCGCCAAACCACGGAATTCCGGTACGGCGAACGTTCGGCCGACACGAATAATCTGGTCAATCCAGGCTTTCATTGGAGCCGGCACTCCGAAGTTGTACATCGGTACGCCGAGAACCAGCACATCAGCCGCCAGCACCTCGTCTACAAGCTCATCGGATAGCGCCAGCGTCTCCTTCATTGCTAGCGTACGCTTCGCTTCAGGCGTAAACGCGGCGGAGATCCACGATTCGTCGATCGCCGGGATGACATCGCGTCCGGCGTCACGGTAAACGACTTTCGTGCCGGGATTCGTGGTGACCCAACGGTCGACGAACTCCTTAGACAAGCGGCGAGAATGTGATCGCTCGCCCCTGGGACTGAAATCAATATGTAGGATCCTGCTCATGCCCTCTGACTCCTGCCGATTTAGATGCTAGTGACGACGATATGTGTGCAAACACGTATCGGAGCCGAGAATTCTAGGCATGCCGGGCCTCCTGCTCGTCGTGGTACAGCCTCTCACAGAACGTGGACAACGCTCGCCACTCGGAAGAGCTTAGGCGTTGCGCATAGGCGCTTTCAATTGCCTGGAGCTGGGGATCGATCTTCTGGAGCAGCTCGAGACCCTCGGTCGTGATGCGCGTCAGGGAAAGCCGCCGATCCTCCTTGGCCCGGCTGCGCTCCACCAGACCCCGTACCTCTAATCGATCTATGAGGCGGGTTACGTCGGGCGCCCGCTCGATCAGCCTTTGTGCAATCTCACACCTCGGGTGACCGCCTGGATAAACGCCCCGCAGAATTCTCAGAACGTTGTATTGCGCATGGGTCACCGAGAACGCTTCGCATGCGGCCTCAAGCTCAGCTCGTATGTTGTCCGCAGCGACCAGGATGTTGAGCAGACCTTCCGCTGCCGGCCCAGGTTGCCGGGCCGACTTCATACGCCTTTTGAGTCCCTCACCCACGCACGGATAGACGCAAGAATCGAAAATTTGTTGCAACAAGCTTTCGCGCTCCAACGGAGGTCCAGAAGATCAGTTGGCTCGAGATGATCGGCCCACAGCCGGGTTAGCTTACATCCGCCGAGTTCAGAGTTTGCACGAAGGCGTCAGATTCCTGGATCGAGCGCTCCATGTCCTGAACGAGCACGGTCACTTGGCTATCGATCTCCTTCGCGGTGTTCTGTAACGATCGAATCGCACGCGCATTCAGATTGTGCTTCAGGAAAAGAACCTGATCACGGAAGGCTGCAATGATCGGCTGCATCGAGCGCTCGGTACGCCGCATGGACGCCATGTAGATCTTGTGCTTCTGCTGAGCGTCGCGAAGCATGCTTCGGCTGCTTGCACGCAAGCTCGAATTGCGCATCTGTCCGATCTCTTTGTCCCATTCGCGAAACATGTCGGATGCGACCTGATCAATCGATCGGATGCGGTCGGACACATCCTTTGCGCGCGCCTCAGCGTCTTCGAATTCGCCGTTCAGCTTCTTGTAGACTCGCTCGAGGTTCCCGCCTTGGAAGCCGGTCACTTCCTGAAAGGCTTCCAAAGTTGTCTTGATTTGCTTCTGCGCTTCCTGTTGGTCCTTCTTGCCGGCCAGGATTCGTTGAACGAGAATATCCCGCTTTTCCTTCCCGAGCTTCTCCATGCCGGCGTAGTAGAGGCTGTTGCAGCCCGCCAGCAGAAGGCATAAAACAGGAACGAATACTCGCAGAACCATCACTGTTTTAGACGTCACGCCGCCGATCGGGTTCACTATTCCTGCGGTTTGTCGGCCGATGACGTTGTCACCGGAGCGCCGGGCTTCACATCGCTGAGTCGAACCACGACTGCAGCTGCCGCAAAACGAACCTCGTCAGTTGAGTCGTACATCGCGGGCATGATGTCGTTAATGACACTCGGGTCGGCACGCTTCGCAAGCGCGCCCAGGGCCGCGACCTCCACCAGCATCGGATTCCCGAATACGGCCTTTACCAGCGCCTGGGTCGTTTGGGGATCGGGGTCGCGTGCGAGCGCTGCCGCCGCACGAGCTTTCACTGGCGACCCGTCGGACTTGCGCACCATCTTGAAGACCGTGTAACCCATTCCAGCGAACGGGATGAACCCGATG
>DASQVJ010000647.1:0-3725 GCA_035640835.1 Bryobacteraceae bacterium | reverse complement strand
AACACTGTCGTCAATCACAACACTGTCGTCAATCACAACACTGTCGTCAATCACAACACTGTCGTCAATCACAACACTGTCGTTAATCACAACACGATGGTCAATCACAACAGTTTAGCGAGCCATGGAGGACGCAGCGCGTTCGGAGGTTTCAATCATGGCGGAATGGCGATGAGTAACTCGTTCCGGGGTCGATCAAGTTTCGGCGGCGGTTCTCATGGAGGAGGACGAAGGTAAGTCATGTTTACATATAAGAATATGCAGCGACGTTGGCAGTCCCGGTGTGGCGCCTGTGCTCTTTTCCCACTGCTATTCACCGCGGCCGTGCAGTCCGGCTTTGCTGCGAATTCAGGCGAGCCGAGTTTTACATCACCGGAACAAGCTGTTGAAGCTCTGGATAAGGCGGTCAAAACTGATGAAGAGGCGGCTACTTTGCGTCTGCTGGGACAACTTTCGTCTTCCGGCGATTTAGCGCAGGATAAGGCAGACCGCCAGCGATTTGTCCAGAAATACGCGGAAATGCACAGGCTCGTCAAGGAACCGGATGGGACCATAGTGCTTTATATTGGCGCAGAGAACTGGCCGTTTCCTGTGCCTTTAGTTTCGAATGACGGTAAGTGGCACTTCGATGTTGATGCCGGCGCGCAGGAGATTACGTTCCGGCGCGTCGGCGAGGACGAGACGACTGCGATTGGAGCTTGCCGCGCGATCGCAGGAGTTGTCGCCCATAGGGACAGCGACGCGGATGACAGCGCGGTAAAAGCATTTGCTCAAAAGGTTGCCGGGGCCGGAAACGCGCCTGCCGAGGCCTTTGGCGGATACTATTTCCGGCTGCTGCAAACACCAAACGGAGCTACGGTTATAGCCTATCCGTCCGAATACCGCTCAACCGGAGTTATGACGTTTGCCGTGATTGGGCAAGGCCCTGTGTACGAGAAAGATCTGGGCCCGAATACTGCAACAGTGGCGCAGGCGATGAAGACGTGGACACCGAATCCCAGCTGGCAATTAGCCCAGTGAGTTAGCGAGCTCATTCCGTCACAACCCCTCTTCGCAGTCGCGGCTGGGAAAACGCCCTCACGCTTTCAAAGCTTACCTAGCCACGGCCGCGAGGGAGTGGTCTCGAATGCTCAGTGCGCCGCAAAAATAACTTAGCTGGCCCATGCGGCTTATTGCGGACGCGATCTCGGGCTCAACTTCAACCGACGGAGAATAACCTGGACCCACAACAATTCGCTTTCCAATCGGTCGCATGCCGCGAGCAAATATCTGGCGCGAAGCCGCAACCCCGCTGGATTTGGGTGCTGATTGCTGCTGTGTGTGCTTTGCTCCTTGCTGCTGCCGTTTCTCCCCACACCCAAAGCACAAAGCCCGCTGCAGCGAATGGGCGCAGCATGTCGGGACCGGTGCCGGTGACACCTGCAACCGCAAAGCTTGGGAACATTAACGTGTATCTGAACGCGATTGGCACGGTCACTCCCGTTTACACAGACACAATCACTGCCCAGGTGAGAGGCAAAATCATGTCGGTCCTTTACCGGGAAGGACAACTTGTCCGGAAAGGCGATCCGCTGATCGATCTCGATTCGCGACTGTATCTTGCTCAGTTACAGCAAGCGCAAGGGACGCTCGAACACGATCAGAACTTACTGGCGGAGGCCCAAATGGATCTGGAGCGCTACCGGCAAGCATGGGCCCGTAACGGCATTGCCCGCCAGACATTGGAAGACCGGGAAAAGCTAGTTCTCCAATACCAGGGCACTGTGAAATACGACGCCGGCGTCGTCTACTACGACCAAGTACAAATTATCTACTGCCATATCACGTCGCCGATCGACGGACAAGTGGGTCTGCGCCTGGTAGATCCGGGCAACCTGGTTACAGCCAGTGCCACGACAGCTCTTGTGGTTATCACGCAGATGCAGCCCATCACGATTGTTTTTACGCTAGCCGAAGATAACCTCGACGCAGTTTTAGACCAGACGCGCCGCGGCGTTCGACTTCCGGTGGAGGCCTGGGATCGGCAGATGCGCACGCAACTCGGGTCGGGCCAGTTGGGCACGATTGATAACCAGATCGATACGACAACGGGAACCGTTAAGCTTCGCGCCACATTCAGCAACCGAAATAACGCATTATTTCCAAATCAATTCGTAAACACCCGGCTTTTGCTCAAGACCGAGAAGAACCAGGTGATTATTCCCCGTAGGGTGAAAATATTCATGCGGCGCGTTGATAGAACTTGAGCAGAGCGCCGATGCGTTCGTGACATTGGATGCGACCAGCATGTCGTGATGGTGAGCGAACAGGGGAAGGGAAGAGCAGCTGATTACCTTTGCCTTGGTGCGGGCGTTCGAGATGATAATGCTCAACGAATTGAGTGACTGCTCGACGCAGCGAGGCTTCGCCGAAGAGGATGAGCTTGGATAAACACTCGCTTTTGATAGAGCGAACCCAGCGCTCCGCAAACGGATTCAGATTTGGGCTGCGGGCCAGTAGAGTGAGCGGACGAACGCCAGTGGAACGAAGGGTGTCTCGAAAGGGAGCGCAGAACTTGGCGTCGCGGTCATGCAGAACAAAACGGATCGGGAGCAGGGCGCCGTCGATGGGATCCACAGCGCGGCGAGCCATCTGCACCATCCATTCTTCGGTGGGATGTCTGGTGATTCCAGCCAGGGTGACACGACGCGTCTCCAGGTGCAGAAAGAACAGCACATAATAGGTTGCCAGCCCGCGCCAGGTGAGCACCTCGACCGTGAAGAAATCGATGCCGGCCAATACCGCCATGTGGGAACGGATGAAGTCGGCCCAATTCATCTGCCGGCGACGCTTGGGAGCAGGAGGAATGCCGAAGCGGCGTAGGATGTTCCCCACGGTTTGATCGGAGACATGGTGACCGAGGATCTGGAGTGCACCGGCGATGCGATCGTATCCCCAGCCGCTATTCTCGCGAGCCAGGCGGACGATGAGTTCAGTGATCTCACGTGCGATGGGCGGTCGACCCGGATAGAGGCGGTGCCGCGAGCCATCGAACTTCTGTGCGACCAGCTTGCGAAACCAGGCCAGGATGGTGTCGGGCTTGGCGGCCGAGGCCACTGGCTCGAGTCCTCGACGTCCGAGTCGCTTGCCGAGAACGGCTAGAGTAGATCGCTCCGGATCGGTCAACAGAAGACGGGACGGCAGATGGGATCGAAGAATTCGATTCTGCGCGAGCAGGTATTCTCATGCTTGAGGCGCGTGACATGAATCATGCCATTCAGCTCATGTCGCAGCATCCGGCCGTGAAGTACGGCAGCATTTTCGACATTCGGCCGGTGGGGGACATGAACGAAATCATTCAGGCAAGCGAGCAGCGGCGGCGCAAGCACACCCGCGCTTGAGGGCCGGACGAACAGAGTCATGATCTTTCAGGTCAGAGCAAGAAAGAGTCAGTACAACCATCTTGAGGGGAGAGTTGGGATGCCAAAGGTTCGGGTCGCAGGATTTGGTGTTTCGTTGGACGGTTTTAGCGCCGGGATCAAGCAGAGCCTGAGCGATCCGCTGGGTAAGCGGGGAAGGGAGATCTTTCAGTGGTTCTTTCACACGAAGACCTTTTGCTCCATGCACGGGCAGGAGGGGGGAACCACAGGTGATGTGGACGATGAGTTAGCCCACCGGGCGATGGAAAATTTCGGCGCGTTTATCCTCGGCCGTAACATGTTTGGTCCGGTGCGCGGCCCGTGGCC
>DASQVJ010000646.1:0-5143 GCA_035640835.1 Bryobacteraceae bacterium | reverse complement strand
ACCTCTTCCGGGTTTAGTTCCTCACCATCGCGTTTGCGTTGCAGAAGGTCAACAGTGCGCATTTTAAGATACTCAGCGTAGCAATTTATGTACTTGAAAGTAAAGGAACGAACGGCTGATTCAGGCCACGATTGAGGGCATCGGAGTGCGAAATTCGCCGCGAAAGATCTCCGAGAAAACCTCGAGAATTTCGTCGTGGAGCGATCCGTTGTCAGCCAGCAAATGAGGGGTTCGGACGCTAGCTTTGCCGCCCTTCATGTCGGAATAACAGCCTCCCGCCTCCTGTACCAGTAGCATGCCCGCGGCTTGATCCCAGGGGTTCAACCCAAACTCCCAGAAGGCGTCCAGGCGGCCGCAGGCCACCCAGGCGAGATCGATCGCTGCCGAGCCGGCGCGCCGGACACCATGAGTGAGCATAGCCATCTGCCAGTAGAAATGGATGTTGATGTTCAGGTGTCGCTTGCGGCTGGGGAACCCGGTTGCCACCAGGCTGTGGTCGAGCTTGGACGCGCGGGAGACGCTGATTTTCTCGCCGTTAAGCGTGGCGCCAGACCCTTTTTCGGCCGCGAACATCTCGTTATGTACGGGATCGTAGATTACGCCTGCGATTAGCTCGCCCTCGTGTGCAAGGGCCAACGTAACGTTGTAAACCGGGAAGCCGTGAGCGAAATTGGTGGTGCCGTCCAACGGGTCAACAAACCAGAGATACGGCGAGGTTGAATTGATGCGAGCTCCTTCTTCGCCTTCCACACCGTGTGTTGGGAAATGGCTTTTCAGCCGTTCGACGACCAGCCGCTCGGATGCCCGATCAGCCTCCGTGACCAGATCGAACTCGCCTTTCAGCTCGAAGGGAACCCTAGCGCGTTGGAACTGCTCGAGGAGCATTCCCGCTTCGTGGGCGATCTCCATCGCGGTTTCCAAGTATGAAGCCATGGCCTCAGGATAGCCCGAGGTCACAACTCATATACGTACTTGATGTCGTGCTTATACAGAAACAAGTTTGGTGCGCCTTGTCGTGTGACTCGAATGAAATGTTCGTCGAAGAATTCGACAACACCTTCCACTTCTTCGTTGTCGCTAAGCCGGACGCGCACAGGGATGCCCTTCTCGACGAGCTCGCGAAGGTATTTCACTTCTTCCAGCGTCTGTTCGGGAGCGCGAGTCTTTTTGCTGCTCACTTGTCACTCATAATAGCCGCTACGTGTGCTTACCCGCAATTCAGGGCGCTTCGTGCGCAAGCTGATCCGGCGATAGCGGGAATCGGACTGATAGGGCAGGTTTTTCGGGTAATACCCGATGAGGTATTGCGTTCGAAGATCGCGCAGGATCTCGTCGAAAGCGTTGGCGAAATGCTCGCGAATCTCCGGGCGGAAAACGCGGCCTCCGGTGCCGGTCGTCAAAAGCTCGAGAGCGTTTTCGCCACCCACGTTTCGCCCGGGATCATTTGCGATTGGTACGACTAAGACCGCGTAAACGACAGCGTCGGCCCTTTGCGCAGCTTCCAGTGCCTCGTGGAATCTGGTGCTGCTGGTTGTGTCACCGCCGTCTGTGATCAGGATCATCACCTTGCGGCCTTCAAGTTTGTCCAGATCCTGGGCGGCCAGCGAGATGCCGTCGTAGAGCGATGTTCCTGCTTCGGCCTTGGTGGCTCGCAATCGCCGCTCGATCAGCTTGCCGTCACGTGTAAAGCCGGTCTGCTGCCGTATTTCCCAGTTGAAGGTGTAGAGCGAAGCTCTGTCGTGGGGATCGCCCTCACGGAAGAGCGCCTTCAGGAAGCGATCGAGTGCGTCGGCCTCGTAGGGGATCTCGCGTGCGGTGGAACCCGAAACGTCCACGACAATAGCGACGCTGAGTGGTTGACCAGTTTGCCGCTCGAAGACGCTGATCTGCTGGGGTACGCCGCTATCGAGAAGTTCGAAATCGGTCTTTTCCAGTCCGCCAATCAGCTTACCGGACCCGTCCTTTACAGTAGCCAGCAGGCGAATGAGTTTGACGTCAACCTTGAAGCTGGTTTGAGCCGGTCCGCTTAATGGAAGCAGCAAACACGCTAACGCACTAGCAATGAGTCGTCCCATTCCCCTTCCACCCATACTTCTCCGTCGACGAAGTGTTCCTTTTTCCAAATGGGGACGAGCTTCTTGAGCTTGTTGATTCCATCGAGTGCCGCATCGAACGAGGGCTTGCGGTGGGGAGCACTGGCCACAATGGCGACGCTTGTGTCACCAATCTCCATGCGGCCGAGCCTGTGGACCATCGCCAGTCTGCCAATCGCATAAGCCGAGGCGATCTCCCGGCCAATCTGGGCCATCACTCGGGTCGCCATCTCCTCGTAGCACTCGTAGTCCAGAAACTTGGTCGCGCGGCCCTTAGTGTTGTTACGTACGACGCCCTCGAACGAGGTGATGGCGCCGTCGTCATCCCGAAGCACTCGCCGCCGCAGTTCGAGCATGTCGATGGGCTGGCGAGTGAGGGCATAGAACTGGCCGCCATCCTCGATCACCTGTGTGTAGCGATCGGATCCGCCGCTCACTGGCGGAAGGAAAGCGACCTCGTCCCCATCGGCGAGTTCGGTGCCGGGATTGCTGAATTCGTGGTTGCGTGCGAACACAACTCCTCGACGAAGCGCGGCCAAAGCAGGATGCATCTGTTCGTAGTGTCTCCAGACATTTTCGAGAGCGGAGCCGGCGGCTACCTCGAGTTGCTCCTCACCATGACCGACATAATCCTTCAACTGTCCAAAGAACAGAACGCGGATTTTCACACCCAAATGCTAACAGACGGCGCGGGAATCTGCCTGGTTCCTTAAGGCTATAATCACGTGATTCCAGATGCTTACGATTGAAGCCAAACTGCGTGTCCGATACGCGGAAACCGATCAGATGGGTATTGTGTATTACGCAAATTATTTCGTTTGGATGGAGGTGGGCCGGGTCGAGTACTGCCGTGCTGTCGGGATCAGCTATCGAGAAGTGGAGCAAAACGATGGCATTCTGCTTGCGGTTGCGGAGGCGAACTGCCGCTATTCGGCACCGGCTCGGTACGACGAGGAAGTGCTGCTGGCCACCTCGGTTGCGCACGCGCGTCCGCGGATGATGCAGTTCGATTACGTGATGCGCAGCGCGGAAGATGGGAGGCTGCTTGCCCGCGGGTTCACCAAGCACATCTTCCTGGGCAAGGATCTTCGTCCGGTCAAAATGCCGGATGTATATTTGCGGCGGTTACAACCTTCTGAATAGGATCGGCTCGATTTCCAGGTCAGCTTACAAAGCTTTACGAACGCGATCGTGTTGAAGCGAGTCTTTCGGTACGTATTCGTGTTCATTAGTTGAATACGGTAAGGAGACCGAAAAACATGAAGAGAATTCAATCTTTTGTTGGTGCAATTGCTCTCGCAGTGGCACTAAGTGCGACGGCACTTCCGCAGAATGCTCCGGCTGATCACCAGGAGAAGCAGGGCGGGCGTGAGGGCCGGCACGCAGACCATCTGGCTGCGATGCAGGAGCAGTTGAAGCTGACTCCCGAGCAAGTGGCGAAGATCAAGCCGATTCTGGAAGAGCAACGCACCAAGATGCAGGCATTGCGATCTGAAGCACAACAGGGCTCGGATCGCGAGGCGATCCGAACGAAGATGCAGGCCATTCGCACTGAAACTGCCGAGAAGATTAAGCCGATCCTGACGGCAGAACAGTTGACGCAATGGAACGCCATGCAGGAGCGTGGCGGCAAGCGGGGTGGCGGCTGGAGGAAGCAGCAACCCCAATCCCAGCAGCAGTAATTCCCCCCGGGAGAGCGTAGGGCTGCCTTCATCAACAGCAGCCCTTCGCTCATTTAGAGAGTAGCTACCAAGAGCTTATTGCCTTGGACCGTTCCGCTGTTTCAAAGCGCTTCAGTGTTCCTGTCGACCCGAAGTGGTCAATGTAATCGGCAGCAACTCTTGCCCCATCTTCCTGCTCCACCTGCCTGCCAACAGTTCGTGCCCGCTCCCGGTATTTCGGCGAATCAAGCGCGCGGAGTTGCCGGGCGACGGCACGGGCTTCAAAATTCTGTCGATTCTGCACGCGAGCAATACCAAGTCTCGCCGCGCGATATGCGTTGTCCGGCTGATCGTGGCTGAAGGGCACCACAAGCATCGGGTTGGCGGAACGCATCGCCTGACCGAGTGTGCCGATTCCGCCTTGATGGACTATGATGCTGGCGCGCGGCATTACGCGCGAAAACGGAGCATAGTCGAGCACCAGCGTCGATTTCCGGTCCACGTTATCCATACCTGGCTGCGACATTGGGCCAACCAGCAGGATCGATCGAGTCCCCAAGAGCTTCGTCGCCTTCATCGCTTCTTGGAAATAGCTACCGGGATCCATTACAGCGGCGCTTCCTAGCGTAAAGACCACGGGCGGCGGGCCGTCCTGGAGGAAGTCGTCCAGTTGGTCGAGGCGATGATCCTCAGCTTGGCGGCGATCGACCCAGGTAAAGCCTGTGATGACCGTGTTGTTTGGCCAGTCCGGCTGAGGGCTGGCAAGCAGCGGCGAAAAGAGCGCCAGTGTCCCGTGAGGTGAGAACATTCCTCGAAGAATCGGGTTCTCCGCCGGACCAGCGAGTCCAACGCGGTTTCGAAGCTGAACGATTGGCTCAGCCCATTGTCTGGTTTCGGAGTTTATGGCTTTCAGGAGCAGTCCGTAAGGCCATCGGCCGAGTATTCCGAGGCGATTGATCCAAGGCGCGAGTGGAGTGACCGGAGGTTCGTAGCTCGAGAAGAAGGCAAGCGGCGCGAGCGCAACCGAAAGCCAGGGTTTCCGGAGCTTCTCGGCGACGATCGGAAGGGCGTAAGTAACCGAATGGCTAATCAGAAGGTCCGCGGGTTCGGCGGCGGCCAGCAAGTCCTCGTAGCTCTCGTGGATATTGGGTACGAGCAGCTTGGTTACCAGATACTCGGTGCCGCTACGCAGATCCATGATGCGTTTTCGAATCTCGGCATCCGCGATCAGTCCGGATAAATCGGGGCGGACCGGCGCAAAATGGATTCCTTCGCTACCGATACGCTCGCGATAGAACTCACTGCTTGCAATCGTCACATCGTGGCCTCGGCGCTGCAGCTCCGAGGCTAATGCGATATAGGGATTCACATCACCGAGCGATCCCCAGG
>DASQVJ010000645.1:0-4311 GCA_035640835.1 Bryobacteraceae bacterium | reverse complement strand
CGACGAGCCGCTTGAACTGCTCGCGGTCGAGATGTACCAGCGGAAGATTCGGGGCCAGGTCCTTGCGCACCTCAATGCCATCGAGACGGCCGGCGAAGACGCCCAGGGCATTCTCGACAACTTCGTTCAGGTCTGCCGGGGCTCGCTGGGCCGCAGGGAATCGGGCAAATTGTGAGAACTCGTCCACAAGCTGGCGGAGTGACTCCACCTCGCCGGTGATGATGCTCGAGCACTCCTTCAAAATGCGCTCGCCCTCCGGCTTCGAAGCACGGTGGAGATTGCGTGCGATGCGCTCGGCGCAGAGTGCGATGGGCGTCAGAGGGTTCTTGATCTCGTGCGCGATGCGTCGCGCGACTTCGTGCCAGGCCGCTGCTTTCTGTGCCCGAAGCAAATCGCTGGTGTCTTCGACAACCAGAACGTAGCCGGAGCTGATGGTCTCGTCGATGGCGGCAATGGTAATTGCAAGGTGCAGAGTCTTCCCGTTGCGCTGAAGCTCGAGCTGGCTTGCCGCGGAGCCGAGACGTCGTGCGCGGTTCATCAGATAGCGGATCTCGGCTGTGTCGGCTGAACCGAAGAGGTCATCGAGGCGCAGCGCATGCTCCAAACGCTCCGGAGGAAGAATGCCTCGGAGTGCTCGATTCGTGCGAAGGATCTTGCCGTCAGAAGAGAGAGAGATGACGCCGGTAGGGATGCTCTCGAGAATTGCTTCGGTGAACAGGCGCCGGTTGTTCAGCTCGCGGGAATTGGCTTCGAGATGCTGGGTCATCTCGTTAAACGCACGTACAAGAGTGGCGAGCTCGTCGATGGCGTTGACGCGGACACGTGTCGCGAGATTGCCGGATCTCATTTCCTTCGCGGCGCCGAGCAAAGCCGAGATGGGAACGATGATGAGCTTCGAGAAGAACAAGGCAAGCCACGTCGCTATGAAGAGTACGAAGAGCGTGATGCAGGCCAGCAGCATGAGCGAGGTCCGGCGAACGCCTTTGCGGTCCGCTGCGAGCTGGTCGTAGGCGCGGACTGCATTCTCGATCTGCATCTGGGTTGTCATCAGATCCAACGGCGCCATGGATCGGACCGTCAGCGTATAGGGAATGGGCAAAAGGCCATTCTTAACCGCGCTGATGACGCGGCTGGCGGGTGCTGCTGAAGGTGCACAGAGAGAGATGGCAGCGCCGTCGACGTGCCGCTGAAGCAGGACTTCGTAAATGTTGTGCTCGATGCAAATGCTCTTGAGCGAGTTCGGTTGCGGGTCGCCGAAGTCGATGCGAGAGGAGAGGAACTCGGCTTGAGCGCGGGCCTTTGCGTGGGTCTCCTCGTCAATGGCTCGGCCGATTTCCATGTAGCCGAGCTTGATGTCACCGGCCGGTCGTCCGAACCAGCGGGCGAGATTGAAGTTCAGCACGTTCACACTGAACAGCACCATGAAGAGCACTGGGACGAAGCTCAGCGCCAGCGCACCGAGCACAAGCTTGGTGCGGATTCGAGACCCTTCGCGGCTCGAGTTGCGCTCGACCCAGAGGCGCGCGAAGTTGCGTATGAGCATGAAGCCCAACGCCATGGTAAGGACGAAGATCAGCGTGGATGCGGCCCAAACTGTATAGGTTTGTTCGGGGCTGGCAGGACCGTATTCACCGAAGCTGAAGGAGCCTTGCCAGACGACGAGGGTCACCAGCATCGCCAGGAGGAGGACGCCCGGGCCATAGATCCAGCGCTTGCGTACGGGTGAGATGGCGGCTAACCTCATTCCGATTATAGGCGTTTTTGACGGAACGAAGCCAAATTGGTAAGACTCTTGTTATGAATGGCTTACAAACAGATGTGTAACCATTCTGTCACATTTATCCCGGTTAAATGAGCTAGTTCCGGTATACAATCGAGCGAATGTTCTGCCCAAATTGTGGTGCGAATGTAGCTCCGAACGTGCCCTTTTGTCCGGTCTGCGGTGCGCAGCAGCCCCTCGATCAGCCGGTGCGAAATCAGGGCCCGACGGCATATCCACCATACCCACCGCCATCGGGAGCAGTTCCGCCCGGTCCGCCTAGGGTCTTTGTGCCGCGTGAGGGGCTGAAGGCCGAAAGCGGCCGCTGGATTTCAGCGGGCTGGGAACTAACGAAGGCTGATCTGGCTACTTATGTGGTGATCACGCTTGTGGTACTCGTATTGGGGAGCGCTGTGCCCTTCGTGTTGCAAGGGGCGCTGATCGCCGGTGTCCATATCGCTTTCGCTCGCAAGATTCTTATCGGGTGAGTGGAGGTGGGCGATCTATTTCGAGGCTTTAACTACTTTGTGCCGACCCTGGTGGCGTCGATCGTGATCACGGTGCTCGTCAGCCTCGGGTTCTTGGTGTGCATTATCCCGGGCCTTGTGCTGGCGGCGATGTACATGTTCACGTACCTCTTCATTGTCGACAAGCGGATGGACTTCTGGCCGGCAATGCAGGCAAGCGCAGCCGTGGTGAAACAGGATTACCTTGGGTTCACACTGTTCCTGTTCCTGCTAGCTTTGCTTCAGTTTGTCGGGGTATTGGCGTGTCTGGTGGGCGTGCTGGTCACGTTACCGATCATGTATGGAGCAATCACAGTCGCATACGCGGAGTTGGTCGGTTTTGAACCGGGCAGCGTGGCCTGAGCGAACCGCCGCAACGGCCCTTCTGCTGGTCCTTACCGTTTTCGAAGTCGGCGGGGGCGAGGCGATTTGCCTATTCCGGATTCTCACCTCCCTGCCCTGCCCCGTCTGTGGTATCACGCGCGCGGTCGCAGAATTGTTGCATGGACACGCGGCACACGCGGTGTCCATGCATGCTCTCAGTCCGCTGGTGCTCGGACTATTAGGCGCGACTGTCGCCGGTTGGCGTGTTCCTTCGCGGGTCTGGCACCTATCGCTTGGGCTGCTGCTTGCCTATGGAGTTGCCCGAATTGCCGTCGCTCTCTGGGTTCGGAATGGCGGTGCGAATGAACTCGTCCACGTCCTTTTTCAACTTCTTTAGCGATTCCAAGTGCACGTAGTACATGTGCCCGGCCTCATAGTAGCGTTCCGTGATGTTCTTCAGTGCGGGCTCGGGGAGGCCCATGTGCGTCAACGTGTACTGGGCGGCGAAGTAGGGTGTCGCAAGGTCGTAATAGCCGAAGCCGATGTAGAGCTTCATGAAGGGGTTCTTGGCGAACGCCTGACGGAGAGCTTCACTGGTGTCCGCAAAACCGTTCTGGTCGCCCCAGTTCCATTGACCGATGCCGCCACCAAGGATGTGGTAGGTCAGATCGCTCGAGTAGCCGAGATCGTTGCGCACATATTGATTGAAGGCAGCGGTATAGGGTGGGCGGATGGCTGTGAGCGACGGATCGAAGTCGGGAGTTTCGGACGTACCGCGCCGATCCACGTCAACGCCCGAGATGCGACTGTCGAGCCGTCCTACTACCTGCTTGCGGTCGCGCAGCAACTCCTTGATGAATGCGAAGATCTCGATGCGTAGATCGGCCGAATCGACGTAGCTCTTGGAGAGTCCTGTGAGGCTTGCGAGCTTGGTGGCGATGGCGTCACGTTCGGCTCCGGTGAGCCGGTCCCCTTTCGCAAGGGCGTTTGGGTACTCATCGGACGCGAACTTTTCGGCGGCGCGGAGTGCCTCAGTCAGATCGGCTTGCAAACCGGGTTCGAGCTTCTTGTGATACCAGGCGGCTGCGGTGTAGCTGGGCAGGAACAGGATGTACGGAAGGTCGTTGCCCTTGGTGAAGCGGATGGTTTGGAAGTTGAGGACCGTGGAGATCAGCATGATTCCGTTGAGGGCGATGCCGCGGTCGATGAGGTGGCCCGAGAGTCCGGCAGCGCGTGTGGTGCCGTAGCTTTCGCCGGCGAGAAAGAGGGGCGAAGTCCAGCGCTTGCTGCGCGTGAGGTAGAGGCGGATGAACTCGCCGACCGATTGAATGTCGCCTTCGACGCTGAAGAACTTGCGGGCCTGATCCGGCCTGGCGGCTCGGCTGAAACCGGTGCCAACGGGATCGATGAAGACGAGGTCGGTTTGATCGAGCCAGGTATACGGGTTGTCGACGAGCTTGTAGGGCGCGGGTGGAAGGGAGCCGTCGTCGTTCATCTGTACACGTTTCGGCCCGAGCGCGCCGAGATGGAGCCAGACACTCGAAGAACCGGGGCCGCCGTTGAAGGAGAAGGTGAGAGGCCGGGCACGTCCGGGATCCGGATCGGCGGTGTAGGCGATGTAAAACATGTTGGCTTCAAGCTCACCAGTATCTGTTCTGATCGGCATGGTGCCGGCCGTGACGGTGTAGTTGAGCGTGCGGCCACCGAGGTTTACGGAATGCT
>DASQVJ010000644.1:0-7379 GCA_035640835.1 Bryobacteraceae bacterium | reverse complement strand
CTTTGAGGTAGAACAGTAGGAATAGGACAAGAAAAAACGTCGGCACTGCCTGGATAAGCAGTTGACCGAGCGCCTGTAAGGTAGCGTCCATTAATTTTCGACAGGGAAAGAGCCTGCAGGAAACCCCGAAATTCTGAAAGTACCACGGGTTGGAAGGCCCTCGCAACCCTGTGGCAGGTACCATTTACGGTCTGAGCCATGATCGAAATGTAATCCGCGTCCCGTATTATGTGTTGGAGGACTTCCCAATGAAGAAGCAGGTCTTTCTGACGGCCGCGGTGTGTGCGCTGGCGGTGCCGTCCTTGTTCGCGGACTTCTCGTACGAACAGACCAGCAAGGTTACCGGCGGCGCCATGCAGGGCATGATGAAGTTCGCCGGAGCGTTTAACAAGCAGTTGCGCGAGCCGATTGTGAGCACGGTCGCCGTGAGCGGCAAACGGATGGCAAACATCTCGAGGGATAACATCAGCGTCATCGATCTCGACAAGGGCACCATCACGGACATCAACCTGAAAGACCGCAGCTACTCGGTGATTTCGTTTGCGGAGATGACAGCGGCGATTCAGCGCTCGATGGAGCGAGCGAACAAAGCCGCCGCGGAGCAGAATGCAGCGAATGCATCCGCCAAGTGGAAAGTGAACGTGAAAGACACGGGCCAGACGAAAGTCGTCAACGGCATGCAGGCTAAGCAGTTTATTTTCGATATGGAATTGGAAGCCACGGATAACAAATCGGGGCAAAGCGGCTCCATGGTGACCAGCATGGAAACGTGGATGGTTCCGTCGATCCGCGGATACGACGAAGTGCAGAATTTCTACCGTCGTATGGCGGAGCAAATGGCCTGGACGCCTGGCTCGTTCAACATGGCCATGGGTGGCGCGGAGATGGCGAAGGGCATGCAGCAGGCCGCGAAGGAACTCGCGAAGATGGAAGGAATCCCGGTGCTGCAGGTGGTGCGCATGAGCCCGAAGCTCACCCCTGAGCAGCAGGCGCAGATGGCGCAGGCTCAGCAGCAACAAGCTCAGCAGCAGGCGAACCAACCGCCACCGCCAAGCGCAGGTGAACTAGCTGGTCAAGCTGCCGGATCGGCCGCTGCCAGCAGGATGGGTCGAGCAGGCGCGATCGGCAGCGCCCTCGGAGGCTTTGGCGGCGGATTTGGCGGATTCGGGCGCAAGAAGAAAGAACAGCCTCAGCCGGAGGCCCAGCAGGCTCCTCCACCCCAAGCCGCTCCAGCGGCAAACCAAGGCTCCGCAGCGGGAGCAGGAGCTCTGATGGAGATGACGACCGAGATCACCAGCTTCTCATCAAGCCCTGTGGACACCTCGAAGTTCGCGGTGCCGGCGGGGTTCAAGGAAGTCGAACACCCGATGCGCAAGATGCGCTAGAGTCGGGCTCTCGATCCAAAAAGCAAAGGGCGCTTCCATGTGGAGCGCCCTTTTTGTTTACTCGATGTCTTTGCTTCGTTTCTTGCGGCTGCGCTTGCGAGCGAGAGCTTCTTTCGTCCGCTTCTTTTCGCCTGGCTTCAAATAGAAGGAGTGCCGCTTAATTTCCTTGATGATGTCCTCTTGCTGCACCTTGCGCTTGAAACGGCGCAATGCGCTTTCAAGAGTCTCACCGTCCTGGATGTGTACTTCTGCCAATCACAATCACCTCCTTCATCGGCCAATCTCTAATTGTAACAGAGCCGACAAGCAACTGTGAAATCCAATCACTTCTCCGCTAACCAGGCGATGAAAAGCCCATCAGGCTCAACATCTTCCCAGTAGGAGATGAACTGGCTCTCGACCTTTCGACAGTGCCGCCGCAAGAGCTTTTCCAGTTCCTCTCGTTTGAACCAGCGTTCCCATTCCGGTGTTTTGAATCGGCCCCAATGTTCCTGGTTCTTATCGATGATCGCGATGCGGCCGCCGTCGCGAACAACCCGGCACATCTCGGCGACGGCGCCCTCGATATCGACGGCGTGCTCCAGGGATTCCGTCGCGTACGCTCCCCACATGCTCGCCGAGCGGAATGGCAGTGCCGTCATCGAGCCCGCACAAGTCGCGATGTCGTCGGACACGGAGCGCAGCATCGAAAGCGCGAGGTCGAAGGCAATCACGTGCGCACTCGGATTGTTGTCCTTCACAACACGCGCAAATCGGCCTTTGCCCGATCCGATGTCGAGCACCGACTGCTGCCCCACATCGCCGAGATGACGGACGATCAGCTGCACATGCAAGATGCGCGGGTCGATGGTGGACGGAAAATGCTCTTCGTCGGCCGCTGCGTCTTCAAAGCTCCTGCGGATCGTCAGGAGGTCAGGCTCGGGCTTTTTCTTCGCGAACAATTGGTCGAGCCAGCGCACGGCTCAGCCTTTGGTCAGGAAGAGGGGAAGACCGAGCTTGTTGCGATAGTTCGGCCGGTAGCGTTCCGTGTTGTACATGGTCTCGACGTCGATCTTGCGCGGCCCGAGCTTTGGATCCGGGATCGGAACGAGTTCGTAGCAGCCGTGATGAATCCCCGTCATCAGGCCCGTCTTGCCCTCCATCACGGCATCGAACGCAAGGTTGCCGAACGTTCCCGCAATCAGACGGTCCGTGAAGTCCGGGTCACCGCTGCGAAGGTCATAGGTGAGATCGCTGACCACGGTCTCCTCACCGGTGCGCGCTTTCACTTCGTTGCTCAGATCCTCAGCAACGTTCATTTTTTTGCGATGGCCGAATGCGTCCGGTTCGCCATACTCTCTCACCTCATATCCTTCCCACTGGGCGCCTTCGGAAAGCACGACAAGCGCGTAGTTGCTGGGATTGTTCCGCTTGTCTGTGCTGATGAGATCGATCATCTTGTCGAGATTGAACTTATACTCCGGAATACCGCAACGGATGCCGACGACGTAAGACGTGTATAGCGACGTGTATCCGGCATCGCGTCCAAAGACGCGGAAGATGCCGACGCGTTCATGCGAACCGATGGTTGTGCGCTGGCGATTGATGGCCTCCATCGCGCGAGAGATCGCGGTTGAGAAGCCGATGCAATACTCGGTGTTCCGCACGTCGTTATCCATCGTCTTCGGAATCGCGATCACCTTCATGCCCTGCTTGTCGAGGACGGCCGAATAGCTCAGGGTGTCGTCGCCCCCGATGGTGATCAGATACTCGAGGCCAAGCCGGTTGATGTTGCTGAGCACCTGCCTGGTCATGTCGTAGACAGTGGTTGTAACTCCGTCTTTCGTGATCTGGCAGGAAGGGAACTCGACGGCTCGCAGGAAGTCAGGAACCTTCTTCATCTTGCTCGGATTGGTGCGGCTCGTATGGAGAAAGGTACCGCCGGTGCGGTCGACCGTCCGAGTGTTTTCGCGGTTCAGCGGAAGAACGTAGCGCTTGGTGCTCGCCTCATCGTCGAGGTTGACGTGTGTGAGGGCCTCCCATCCGCGGCGAAGTCCGATAACCTCGCAATCGTTCTCCGTTCCACGATAAACAACGTTCTTGATGACTGCGTTCAAACCGGGGACGTCACCGCCACCGGTCAAGATCCCGATACGCTTCGAAGCCATGAAATCTCCTAAGTGAGATGGAAAGGCTATTGTAGCGAGAAGATCTATTTGTCCCGAGTGTAGACGAATTCGCGCAGAATGTTCCAGCCCACGTTTGTACCGATGCTAATGCCAGTACCGCGTAAATAGTGGGCCTGGTTGTGATATCGGTCCGGCATCCATTGATTGCTGATTACCTGCGTCGCATAAGCCGATGCGAAGTTCCCGAAGTGAATGCGTTCACCGCCGGAGTCTGTTCGAACGATGAAGGTGCGCCGGACGGCGTGACCCAGCCGTGGCATCACGCCTTTGCATTCGCAGCGATCATAGCGAGGGTCAGTCCGCAGAGCCACGTGCGCGGCAAGGTTAAAACTATTGCGGAGGACGAGCCGGCCATAAGCATGACCGACTCTCCTTCCGAACCCTTCTGTACCCTGGCCCCACTCCTCGGGCGAGTCGCGCGCCTGGTTGATGCCCGCGCTGAGAAACACGGGAATAACAGCGGCTGGAGAGAAGAGATTACGAGCGGCTCGCTGTGCTTTCTCACCGGCTGTTAAAGGCCGATACGGCGGCTGCGCGAGAAACCCCTGTTGTGCGAAACCGACGATTGATAAAAGCAACAACGGAACGAGTTTCATAAACCTCGGCTGTGAGACGCCCGACCGAACACGGCCGCCGGCGACTCACAGTTACAACATCTAAACCCACCAGGCGGCTTCAGCGGGCTCTCTGATCACGATTGAATTCAGGAAGTCCGCCGCTTTGCTCAAGCCTTCATTGGGTGACATCAATGAATCTTCATGTTCGATCGAGAGAACGTAATCGTATTTGTACATTCTTAGCGTCGAAATAAATTCTTTCCACCAGCCGAAGGCGTGGCCGTACCCGCACGTGCGGAAGATCCAGGCACGATTCCTTTCATCGGTGTATCTCTTAGTATCTAGCACGCCGGTCATCGGCAGATTGCGGTCGTAGATCTGTGTGTCCTTGGCGTGGACGTGGAAGATCGCGTCTCCCAGGATTCGCACGGCTGCCACAGGGTCGATACCTTGCCAGAACATGTGGCTCGGGTCGTAGTTGCAGCCGACGTTGGGACCGGCAATCGACCGCAGCTTCAACAGCGTCTCAGGCGAGTAGCACACGAATCCCGGGTGCATCTCGATCGCGATTTTCACACCATGATCCCCCGCGAATTTGGCATGTTCTTTCCAGAAGGGGATCACCTTCTTGTCCCACTGCCACTCGAGCACGTCCAGATACTCCGGTGGCCACGGGCAGGTCACCCAGTTGGGATACTTCGCGTTGTCGCTGTCGCCGGGGCATCCCGAGAAATCGATCACTACGTTCACGCCAAGCTTCTGGGCGAGTTCAACGGTTTTGCGGCTTGTTTCCTGAAATCCCTTGCCGATGGCCGGATCCGGGTGCAAGGGGTTGCCATGGCAACTCAGAGCACTGATGGTGAACCCATGCTCGTCGATCGTGCCTTTGAAGCGCTTCAATGCCTCCGCGTCGTCGAGCATCGACAACTTGCAATGCGGATCTCCGGGGTAGTTGCCGGTTCCGAGTTCGACTGTCTTGATGTCAAGACTCGATAGCTTCTTGAGAACGTCTTCCAGGGAGAATTGCGCGAGAAGCGCCGTGAATACACCAACACGCATGAAGGAGTTCCTTTAGTTCGGGAGGTACCCGTGCTTCTTGTGCTGCTTGAACGAGCACAGCTTACCACGCGTTCCTGAGGAACTCCTTCCGGCTATTTGCGGGCCGAATACTTCTCGAGCAGGGTGATGAGTTCACCACCGACGGCCGGCACAGTCACATCGCCTTTGATGACCTCTTTGGTATCGAGAGGCTTTCCGTAAATCTCCTGATTCGCCTCGGTGTCGGGACGCAACGTGGCACCGTTGAGAGCAATCCCTGCGAAGACGCCTCGGGATCGCGAGTAGGTCAGGATCTCAGCCCGCATCTTGGCATCCGTCTCGGCTGAGGCCGTTCGGCCAACAGGTCCGGCAGCGACGCTCGCGTCTCCTCCAAGGGTGAACTTGCTTTCGAGCAGCTTCTCCGCACCCCTCTGGTTCCGCACCACCATGATCACATCGGTCTCCGAGCCTCCGATCTGAAAACCGACGCTGCCGCCTTCGACTTTGATCGCCGCAGGAGCGGACCAGCCGACATTATCCGGCTTGCGGCAGGTGAGAAAGCCACGGCCGAACTTGGCGCCAACGATGAAGGCGCCTTTCTTCAGGCCTGGGACGATCACGACGCACTGTGCCTCGGCCAAAAGATCCTGTGGAATGGACCGGTCCGAGATTGCCATAATTTCTCGAAAGACAGTTGAGGCTTGTTTGAGGCGGTCTCCAGCGTTCGACGCGAATACGGTTCCGCAGCAAAGAGCAAAAATGACGAAACGAAGCCAAATTCGTTGCATGGTCCTGATTTTACAGTCGTTTCTCCGCTACAAAAGGTTACGTATTTCGCCTCACATTCTGCTCGCCCCGTCCGTTTTGACCATCGTCGTGCTGTTCGTTGGAAGCCTGCTCTCGGCTTGGCAGGCGACGTCGTTAAAACATTTGTGGTCGGTTTTGTTTCAGCGTGAAGTGCAGGCTTCACTCGCACTGACACTACGAGTGAGCGTCATCTCCACGCTGGTTTCGGCGGGTCTTGGGGCACTGCTGGCGTTGGTTGTGGTGGAGAGGTCGCGGCGATGGCCTGCATTGAATTGGGTGCTGCAGGTTCCGATCGCTGTTCCCCACGTCTCGTTCACGTTGGCCGCGATTTACCTGCTGGCGCCGAGCGGCTTGATCGCACGCATCCTATACCACGCCGGCGTGGTTCGAGAACCAGCGGGCTTCCCTGCCCTTTGGAACGATGCTCATGGGCTCGGAATCATGTGCGTTTACATTGCGAAAGAAGTGCCGTTCCTGGCGCTGCTGTGCGTGACCGTCCTGGTGCGATTGGATCCATGGTTGTACGATCAGGCGCGGACAATCGGGGCATCCACCTGGCAGCGATTCCGGAACATCACACTGCCCGCGCTGTTGCCTGTGCTCGCGGGAGGATCGGCGGTCGTGTTCGCCTTCGTGTTCTCGGCGTTCGAAGTGCCGCTGCTCGCGGGCAGGCCGTTTCCGGCGATGATGGGCGTGCTAGCGCAGCAGCGGTTCTCGGGGGCTGACCTGCAGGATCGGCCGGAAGCGCTTGCGATGGCTTTGTTGATGTTCCTGATCGTGGCGGTGGTGCTGGCGACGGCGTTTCGGGTCACGAGGAGTTTCGAGTGAAGCAGCGAGCCTCCGATTTTGCGTTGCTCGTTCTGATCGGCCTGGCCGTGGTGCCGATTGGGCTCCTGGTGATCTCGTCGATGGCGAGCGGCTGGCTTTGGCCTCATGTGTTGCCTCCGGCCTGGAGCGGACGGGCGTGGATTTACCTGACCGATCCATCATCTGAGATCGGCGCAGCGCTTCGGTCGAGTTTCGCGATTGCGACGGCGGTTGGCTTCGTTTCGTCAATTTTGGCTTTACCGGCGGCCCGGGCCTTTGCGTCGTATTCGTTCCGGTTCCGAGGGCTTGCGATGGGGCTGCTCGCGCTGCCGGCGCTGGTGCCGCCGCTGGCGTCAACGATGGGTTTGCATAGGATGCTGCTCTGGCAGGACCTGACCGACACCGCGTTCGGCGTGGGTCTCGCGCACATCGTTCCGGCGCTGCCTTATGCGGTCCTGGTATTGACGAACAGTTTTCGCCGCATCGACCCTCAACTCGAGTGGCAAGCGCGGACGCTCGGCGCCAGTGTGTTTGAGGTTTGGCGGAGTGTGCTGATCCCGCTGATCGCTCCAGGCATGGCCGCGGCTTTCGCATTGGCGTTCCTGATCTCCTGGAGC
>DASQVJ010000643.1:0-2529 GCA_035640835.1 Bryobacteraceae bacterium | reverse complement strand
CAGCTTCGTCCCGGATGGTCCCGTCATCATCGGCCTCGACGACACCCTTGAGCGGCGCTGGGGAGTGAAGATCAAAGCACGGGGGATCTATCGCGATCCGGTCCGCTCCTCGCATGGCCACTTCGTCAAAGCCAGTGGTCTGCGGTGGCTCTCGATTATGCTCCTGCCGGAGATCCCGTGGGCGGGGCGGGTGTGGGGTCTGCCATTCCTGACTGCGCTCGCTCCTTCCGAGCGATATGCCAGCGAGCGCGACAGACCTCACAAGAAGCTGACGGATTGGGCCAGGCAGGCATTGCTGCAGGCGGCACGATGGCTGCCCGGTCGCAAGATCGTCGCCGTGGCCGACAGTAGCTTTGCCGCGATCGACCTGCTGAATGCAGTTCGTCGCCGCGTGTGCATGATCACTCGCCTGCGCCTGGATGCGCGCCTGTTCGATCCGCCGGCTCGGCGCCGGCCGGGTGCAGTCGGGCGACCGCGTGTGATCGGAAAACGGCAGGCCAACTTGGCTGAACGTCTCGCCAATCCCAAGACCCGCTGGCGCCGCCTGCGAGTGACCGGCTGGTATGGGCGTGACGAACGTTCGGTCGAGATCGTGACCGGCACCGCCCTGTGGCACCATCCGGGCCGGCTCGTGCCGATCCGCTATGTGCTGGTTCGCGACGTCGAGGACGAACTCCGGCCACAGGCGTTCCTCTGCACCGATCTCGAGACCGACCCGCTCGACATCCTGCGCTGGTTTGTTCGCCGCTGGTCGACCGAAGTGACTTTTGCCGAAGTTCGCCGACACCTCGGCGTCGAGACCCAGCGCCAGTGGTCCGATCCTGCGATAGTCCGCACCACGCCAGCCCTGCTTGGACTGTTCTCCCTGATCACTCTTTGGGCTCAGTATCTTCACGGCGAGACCGTGCCGTCGCCTCGCTCGGCCAGCTGGTATTCCAAACCGCTCCCGACCTTCAGCGACCCCCTCGCCCTTGTTCGGCGCGAGCTGTGGGCCAATCACGATTTCCGCATATCCGCGGTTGCGACCGAGACCGTGCAAATTCCTCAAACCACCTTCAACGCGTTGATCGGCGCAGCCTGCTATGCTGCGTACACGGCCAAAGTCCAGCTCAGAGTTACGCAACGCCGACCCGTCGCGTTCACGGCACTCTCAATCCAGCATTTTTGATAGAAATCTGGTATCAAGAATAAACGGGATGCCGGGAACGGTTCGTCTTGGCCTCTAACCTGATCGGCAGCCCGGCGACGAAGCACACGACAGCGCTTGGCCCATCGCAGGAACTCCCATCTAGCGACATCCGTTCGGTGACTTTTCGCACGGATAGGCGACGCAGACAGGACGCGGTAAGATGAAGGCGAGGTCCGCCTGCTGACTCCCGCGGCCTCTAGTGAATGCTATCTTCATCGAGGGCTTCGAAGAGAAGGTGATTGTCGCTGTAATCTACGTGAACACCCACAATTACTGGGCCCGGCGTATCGAACGCCTTCTTCATGACCGGTGCGATCTCGTCCGCCTTGTTGATCATCAGGCCTATCGCGCCGAAGGCCTGCGCGTATTTCACACAATCAACCGGGCCGAAGTCCGTACCCGATGAACGGCCATATTTCAGCTTCTCCTGCGTGGCAACCATGTCGTAGGTGCCATCGATCCAGATCATATGAACGATGTTGGTCTTGAGGCGGACGGCCGTCTCCAACTCCATCGCGGAGTAGAGGAAGCCGCCATCACCGGAGATTGAGAGAACCTTTTCCGCCGGGCGCACCAGGGATGCGGCGATGGCCCAGGGGAGCGCAACACCCAGCGTCTGCTGGCCGTTGGTAATCAGGACCTGGCGAGGACGGAAGCTGTAGAGATGTCGCGCAATCCAAAGATGAAACGAGCCCATGTCGAGGCAGACAGTTACGTCGCTGCTCAGGAACTGCTGAAGCTCATAAACCAACCGCAAGGGATGGATCGGGTATCCGCCGCGGCTGGCAGAATCGGCCGCAAGCTGGTTCCGCTCGGCGACAATCTGATCAAGGATGGCGGAGGATAGGGCAGCTCGATCCGGCCTCTTGATCTGGGATGTCAGCAACTGAAGCGTCACCGCGATGTCTCCCGTCAGCTCAACATAGCAGCCCGTTGACGAAATCGGCTTGGCGCGATTCGTTGTGCCTCTGACGGGGACGGTGGTGTCGAGTGGCGTTGGGACGACAACGAGAGCGCCAAGCCGATATGATGGTGACGTGGGCGGAGATGCCGCGCTCACCGGGCCACGCCTTCTACGACCGGCTACAAGCCGAACTGATCAAGGCCGGCTTTGACGGCTTTGTGGAGGACCTGTGCGCGCCGCTCTACGCGGCCCGGCGCGGGCGTCCGTCGCTGCCGCCGGGGCGGTATTTCCGCATGCTGCTGGTGGGCTACTTCGAAGGCATCGACAGCGAGCGCGGGCTGGAGTGGCGCTGTGCCGACAGCCTCTCATTGCGCGAATTCCTGCGCCTGGGTGATCGCGAACCGGTGCCCGACCATTCCTGGCTAAGCCGCACCCG
>DASQVJ010000642.1:0-7364 GCA_035640835.1 Bryobacteraceae bacterium | reverse complement strand
AGTTGAAATCGGCATAGGGCGCCATCACGTAATCGGCCTGACCACCAACCCAGCCGCCCATGTCGACGTATCCGAACGCGCCACCCGCGGGATTCCCGTTCACGTTGAGGCAGATGCTGGTCTTGCCTTCGCGGCAATTGCGGCAACGTCCACACGCGATGTTGAAAGGTACAGAGACCAGATCGCCCACGTTCAGGAACTCCACATCACGACCTTTCTCGATGATCTCGCCGGTAATCTCGTGGCCCATGACCATGCCGGCGGGAGCCGTAGTCCGCCCCCGAACCATGTGCTGGTCGCTCCCGCAGATATTGGTGCTCACCACCTTGAGAATGACTCCGTGTTCGCATTTCCGCGACCCAAGCGATAGCTTCGGATAATCGATGGACCGCACCTCTACTTTGCCCGGTCCGACGTATACAACTCCACGATTACTTGCCATATGATTTTTACTCCTATGCAGACATGAATGAATCGGCGCCTGCTTGCGCCACGACTCCATCCATACGGGTGTGGGGAACAAGGTTGCCGCCCTTCATCAACGGGTTGTTTGATTTCAACCGCTATCTTTTTCGGCTGCTGCAACGAGCTGCGTGCTTCCTCACCTCCAGAGAAAGGAGTGCAATCGCCAGGCCACAAGTGTGTTGTGACCGGAGGGCTGGGCGTCGACAGCACGGGCTCGGTTTGGGTCGGCTAAGGTTCGATCTCAGTGCGTTGAAGGTGTAAGGCGGTTGAGGTGACTCAGCCCCACCAGAGACAGGCCAGGATGACTGCGGCGATAACGACGAGTATGTACATTCATAACCTCCTTTGTTCTACTTAGTTGCCGGTGTAGGCATTCGCACCGGGATAGGGATGCGTAACGCCGTCTGTCAGGGTTTGCATGAAGAGCACGATCAGGTCTTCCTCGTGATCGGTCAACCCGAGATTTCCGACCGTCGTATCCACGTTGGCCGTGACCTCCGGGGCGGGCCAGCATGTTTTCTTCTCCGTTGCCGCTGTGCAACCTCCGGGTCCGGCCTTGTAAACATCTCGCGTGTTGTAGAAGTGCACAACCTCCTTGAGGCTCTTCAGATAGCCGTTGTGCATGTAGGCTTTCACGAACGTGGGACTGGGTCGCATATCCACGTTGCGAAGTGTAGAGACCTGCATCTTGCCATCGAACTGTGGAGCATACTGGGCCCAGTTGGGGTCCGGCGGCGTTCCGGATCGACCGCGCAGAAAGAGGCCTACGCCCAGGTCGACAAATTTCTTTCCTTGCGGGTTCGGAGTGAAGCCATAGGAATCCGGCACATCCTGGTAATAGAAAGGATTGTCAGGATTTCTTGGCAAACCCAAGTTCGATGAAGTGAAGTCGGTGAACAACGGCGCAACGCCAGCTGCGTTGCCGACCCCAGTGGTGCTGCTTCCGCTGCTGGGTTGCTGGAAGGTGTTCTCCGTACCGTCCAGGTGACACGTGTTGCATTTTGCTTTTCCGCGGAACAGTGCCCAACCGGCCAGCTCGTCGGCCGACAGAATCTTTTTGTCGGCGTTCGCTAATGCCTGATCGAACTTTGATGAGAAGGGACTGATGTCAGGCGAGCTTTCGTACGCGGTGATCGCGAGCGCATACTGGTCGTACGCTGCGTTCGCCTTGCCGCGATCGATCGCGCTCAGCTTCAGAGGCGTTTGATTCGGTCCGAATGCTCCCTGCGGCTTGTTACAAGCCTCATCAGCGTTCGATGGCCAATTGATCTGGAATGCCTGCGGTCCCCAGACAGCGGTGAAAACATCTGCATACGCTCCCATAGCGATGCGGTATACGACGCAGGCTGCGTCCGGCAGTCCCATTTCCTGACTGTCATGCGGAGGGTCTTGTGCCTGCTCTGCATCGGGGCTTTGCGTACGAAAGCCGGTGGCCCGCAGATCCCAGAAATTACCGCCATAGAAGTCCTGCTGTGTTCGGTTGTACTGCAACACCGGGTAATTCGGCGAGTACGTGTAGCCCTGGGGCTTTCGTTTCCCGAAGCGGTATTGGACCGAGCCGGGATAAGCGACAGTGGTCGCGTTCACGGATGAGATAGGACCGCTGAAGCCTGTATATGGCATATGGCAGGACGAACACGCCATGTTGCGGTTGACCGAGAGGTTCTTGTCGAAGAGCTCAATCTTGCCGAGCAACTGCACCTGCCGCATCGCAGTGCCACTATTCTTCGGCAGCGCCTGCCATTCGGTCATGGCCTCGCTCTCCATAGTGGCAATTTCCTTCAAGACCCGATTCGTTTCTTTCTCCAGGTCACCGGGAATGAGACCGCTTGGATAAGGCGAATATACGGAGCCTCGGCCAGTTGATGCAGCATACTGCGCGTGAAGGGTGTGACTCACGATGAGATCCACCGTGATGACGCACACGATCCACAGGCCTGTCAGCACGAAGATGCGAATTGGGCTGATCATGCCGATGACAGGTAAACGAATTCCCATCCTTTACTCCCGATGTATGCAGCAGCCAACTGCCGTGAGATATTGCATGGACTGATCAGACAGGGAGCAGATCTACTGCCAAAGCATGAGCGGAAGGGACCGCCTGGCAGAGTGGATTGAGGTGAACAAAAATGGTGGACTAAACAGGCGGGACGTAGGGCGGATTATGGGAGAAGACGGTCCCTTTCTCGTTCGACACTACAAGCTTGCAAGGCAGTCGCCAATTGCGGGTTGGTGGTTTCAATGACGCCGGCGGGCAAAATGTTTGAGGTTCTCATGCATGTCCACACCAGCACGGTGTATCTCTGCTGCAGCAGGGAATGTTGAGGTATTGGGCACCTGTTGCGGGAGGCAGCACAAGCGGATGCGGCATCCGTTCTTTACCTGCCGGGCGCCGCAAGGTCGAATGGTGTGACGCGTGCACATCGTGTTCGCGGATCAGTACGCGGAACTGGATGGAGGAATCAGATTGTTGGACGTTCAGCAATCGACCTTTACGGCAGGATCACTGCTCAACTCGCCGATTCTCAACAAGGGCACAGCTTTCACGGATGAGGAGCGTAGTCGCTTTGGACTCGACGGTCTACTGCCGCCCCAAGTGGAAACGCTCGATGAACAGGTTGTGCGCGCTTACAAGGCTTTCAAACGGAAAGATGACGACCTCGAACGTCACATCTACCTGCGCGCGCTGCAGGATACGAATGAAGTTCTGTTCTACCGTCTGGTTCTTGAACATCTCGAAGAGATGATGCCCGTTATCTATACACCTGTCGTGGGACTCGGGTGCCAGCTCTTCAGCCACATCTACCGGCGTCCGCGTGGCCTGTTCATCTCCTGGCCGCTGCGGAAATCCATTCGCGACATCCTGAGAAACCGCCCCAACAGGGAAGTCGATGTGATTGCTGTCACTGATGGCGAGCGCGTACTTGGCATCCGCGACCAGGGAGTGGGCGGGATGGGCATCTCCATCGGGAAGCTCTCTCTTTACACGCTCATCGGCGGAATTCATCCCAAGCGAACGTTGCCGATCGTTCTCGATGTGGGCACGAATAATCAGGAGCACTTGAAGGATCCGGAGTATCTGGGTTGGCGTCACGAACGCGTGAGCGGACAGGCTTACGACGATTTCGTTGAACAGTTCGTCGATGCTGTGAGACAGGAACTGCCGCACACGCTAGTTCATTGGGACGACTTCGCTACACCGCATGCCCGCTCGATCCTGCAGCGTCACCAGACCGATCTGCTGACATACAACGATGACATCCAAGGTACGGCCGCCGTGACGTTGGGCACGATCCAGGGTGCTATGCCTGTGACGCGGAGCAGGTGGAGGGATCAAAGGATCGTGTTCCTGGGAGCGGGGTCCTCGATAGGCTGTGCGGACTACCTACGCGCGGCGATGGTCGCGGACGGCCTTTCGGACAACGAGGCGCGCCGCCGCTTCTGGATTCTGGACGTTGACGGATTGCTGCATAGCGGGCGGACTGACTTGAGCTCCGATCAGCGCGTGTACGCACAGCCCTCCGAAGTGATCGCGAACTGGCCTCGCGATGCGAACGGGAACGTCGGCCTTGCCAGCGTGATCGCGAACACTACAGCAACGGTTCTGGTTGGTCTATCAACGGCAGGCGGGGCATTTACTGAGCCCATCGTGCGCGAGATGGCCCGTAAAGTCGATCGTCCGATTATTCTGCCGCTATCGAATCCAACGAGCAAGTCTGAGGCGACACCTGATGACTTGCTTCATTGGACGGAGGGGCGTGCTTTAGTCGCCACTGGCTCGCCCTTTCCACCGGTCAGCTATGGAGGACGACAGATCTCGGTTGCGCAGTGCAACAGCAGCTATATCTTCCCGGCGATTGGGGTGGCCGTGGCGGCTACGCGTGCCGAGCGGGTGACTGATGCCATGGTGATGGCGGCGGGCCGGGCTCTCGGCGATATGTCTCCTACGCTGAAGGATCCTGCTGCTCCGCTGCTGCCCCCGTTGACTGAAGCTCGAAGAACGGCGATCGAGATCGCGGTCGCAGTGGGCGAGGCGGCACAACTTTCCGGGCAAGCTCGGAAGACCAGTAGAGAAGACTTACGCCAGAGGGTGATCGAGACACAATGGACGCCGCAGTATTCCCTTTGATCTTTCTGGTTGGGCTGATGGTTCCGTGTCTGCCCGTGGTGCTCTTCTGCCGATTCGTTCTGCACTATGACCAGCGCACGGCCGGGTTGAAGGCCCGTCCCGAGGCGTTTCCGCATATGGTCTTCATGCACCGCTCGTAAACCGAAGAGAGATCCCGCGCTTGAGGCACGGGTCGTCCGGTCAACGCGTGATTGGCTTGTACCCTGGACGGGCCTTCACGCTCCAGCCCCTGGCAGCAAGGGACGCAACATTAATGCGGATGCTGCGGAAACCGGCGTTCTCATTCGGCTTTGGATGGTATGCGACCGTGTATGAGTTATTCAGCTCCTCGCAAATCGTGTTTAACGCTGCCCGATGCTCTTTCCACGTCCGTGCCGCGTATGCCCGGCCAGCCGTTATGTCAGCGATGCTCTCGAACGCCGATGCGAGGGCTGTGGTCTTGTCCGTTCTGAAAACAATATGAATCGGGATGCCTTCCTCGCGGGCGACGCGCGCGACATCACCGGGACCGAGGATGCTCGCCGTGTCTGCGCCGCTTGCCAGCAGAACGATTGTCTTGTTGCCCGGAACCTTCGCTGCATCGCGAATCGTCAGAAGAAGCGAGTTGAAGATGGCTGTGTCGTCACCGACCACAGGATTCTGTAGGGCCGGAACAGGCCGATCCAATCCGCGAGCCAAGGGCCACGAGCGATGGAGATTCCGGCTGAAGGTGTAGACCGCCACAGCTTTCCTCTTGTTGAGATTACGCAAGAAGCCGGACAAAGCGTCAAGGGCGTTCAAGGAATCTTCGTACATTCCATTGCTTGTGTCCATGAGCACAAAGACGCTCTCTTCGAGGGGCACATCGTCGTTTTTGGGGCCTGAAAAGCTGACGGGCTGCTGCTTTATGCCGTCTTCAAAGACTCCAATGTCACTTAGCTTCAGGCCCTGAACATAGTTGCCCTGTGCATCTTTGACAGTGAAGTTGACACCGACCAACTGGACGTCTGAGTGAAACAGAAGCGTGTCGGTCTCTCCTGCCAAGGGCAGGGCCAGCCCAAGTAGCGACATACACAAGATAGGTAGCTTCAATGCATGGTATGAGGGCATGTGGAACTCCAGGTGATTCGTGCGACGCGCGGAGGTCCCCGCACAGACGCTGCTATGCGCTGTCTCCGCGCCATCCGTGAAGGGGTCGGATGGGCTTGAGAGCCGTCGCGCTTAGGTCCGTGCAGTTTGTGGCCCACACCTGGTTTGGGGGAGCCCACCAGGTAGTCAGGCGTGAGATTTGGCATGTGCCGTGCGGTCAGGAGTCAGCGATGGGGAATACTAGCGCAGACACCATTCCACTTAGGCCGTTCGGTCGCCACGACGTCAAAGTCTCGGCAGTGGGCTTCGGTGGACATCATGTAGGTGATGCGCCTGACCAAAGGACCGCGGTACGTCTTGTAAGGCAAGCCGTCGACGGCGGCGTCACGTTTTTCGACAACTGTTGGGAATATCATCGCGGCAAATCCGAAGATTGGATGGGGGCCGGTTTACAAGGGATTCGCGATCGCGTGTTCCTGATGACCAAGGTTTGTACCCACGGGCGCGACAAGAGCCTCGCGCTACGGATGCTCGAGAATTCATTGCGCCGCCTGCGGACGGACCATCTTGACCTCTGGCAAGTCCACGGTGTGTCCTTCGATAACGATCCAGCCTTGTTCATCCGGAAGAATGGCGCGGCTGAGGCATTGGAGCAGGCCAAGAAGGAAGGCAAGGTGCGGTTCGTCGGGTTCACGGGACACAAGCATCCATCCATTCACCTGAAGATGCTCGCCACTGGATTTCCGTTTGACTCGGTGCAGATGCCGCTGAACGCGTTTGACTCGCAGTTCCAAAGCTTTGAGAAACACGTACTGCCGGAGTTGAACCGGCTCGGGATTGCAGCGCTCGGGATGAAGCCGATCTGTGGTCATGCCGAGCCCGTACAAGCGGGGATACTCACGGGTGAAGAGGCGCTCAGGTACGCGATGAGCCTGCCCGTGACCACGACGATCACCGGCATTGATAAGCCCGAAGCCCTGCAGCAGGCGCTCAGAGTGGCGCGCGGCTTCAAGCCAATGCAGCCGGCAGAAATGCAAGCACTACGGCAACGATGCCGTGCGTTTGCGGGGGACGGGCGATTCGAACTGTACAAGCTCTCGCTGAGGTTTGACAATCCTGAGGCGCGCCTCGCTCATCGATTCCCTCTCGATATGCAGCAAGTTGAGACAAGAGAAATGATCAGGATGGCTGAGAACACCGGACATCCTTATCCAGCCACGAAGTAGTATGTCGCACGAATTCCACGTAAGCAGAAGAGTTCTTCTCGAGTCGCTGGTGGCGGCACCCGCGGCCTTCGCTGCTCAAGGACAAAGCAAGGCGGAGATACCGATGCGACCACTCGGCAAGACCGGCTTAAAGGTCTCCGCGTTGGGAATTGGCGGATATCATCTCGGCTCAGTGGACAGCGACGCCGAGGCGACTCAGATCGTGAACGAAGCCCTGGATGCCGGCGTCAACTTCTTCGATAATGCCTGGGAATATCACAACGGGCTAAGTGAAGAAAGGCTGGGCCGTGCGCTTAAAGGCAAACGTGACCGGGCTGTGCTGATGACGAAGGCCTGTACCCACGGCCGGAGCAAGGACGTCGCCATGCGCCAGCTTGAAGAGTCTCTCACGCGCCTGCAAACCGACCATCTCGACGTATGGCAGATTCACGAAGTGATCTACCAAAACGATCCGGAGTTGATCTTTGCTCCGAATG
>DASQVJ010000641.1:0-9274 GCA_035640835.1 Bryobacteraceae bacterium | reverse complement strand
GCTACTCGAGAACTCTCTCGACGCGGGCGCAACCGAGATTCGCGTCGATGCGGAGAAGGGCGGGCGGCGAATGCTGCGCATCGTGGACAACGGCTGCGGCATGATGCACGATGATGCACTGCTCGCCTTTGAACGGCATGCCACCAGCAAGCTGCGCGACACCAGCGACCTGCTTGCCATCGCGACCTTGGGATTTCGGGGCGAAGCATTGCCCTCGATTGCTTCGGTGTCGCGACTGCTGCTCGAGACTCGGACGCAGGAGGAGGAGACAGGGACGCTGGTGGAGATCGCTGGCGGCAAGCTGCTCCGTTGTGAGGAGTCGGCGCTTGCCCCTGGCACAACCATTACCGTCCGTGATCTTTTCTACAACGTGCCGGCACGCCGGAAGTTCCTGCGTTCGGAGCAGACGGAGATCGCGCACATCGCGTCGCTGCTTACGCACTACAGTCTCGCGCATCCTGACAAAGCATTCACCCTCAACCACGACGGATCGGAGCTGCTGTCCGTGAGTCCTTGTCGAGAGCTGCGGGAGAGGGTGTATCAGGTGTTCGGCGCCCAGGTGCTCGAAGATCTCATCGACATCGGGTTTCGTGAGCGCACGATGTTTTTGCAAGGGACGCCCGATGACCCAGAGCCCGAGGAGAAGGTCTTCGCCGTTCGCGGTTTCATCTCGAAGCCGCAGGTACAGAAGCTCAACCGCAACTCGATCTACTTGTTTGTCAATGGAAGGCTGATTCGGGACCGGCTGCTGATGCATGCATTGTCGGCTGCGTATCACAACCTGATGCCACCGGCGTGCTATCCATTTGCGCTTCTATTCCTCGAGCTGGACTGCGAGGAGGTCGACGTGAATGTGCATCCATCGAAGACCGAGGTGCGGTTCCGGCATCAGTCGTTTGTGCACGACTTTGTTCGCGATACGTTGCGTGAGGTGCTGATGATGGCGAAGCCGGTGTCGTCGGTGCCGGCGTCGCTCTCACCGCAGCCCGTGGCCAGTTTGCCCTACTCCGAGTTCAGTCAGACGATGGAGAACGGAAGATTCGCTGACCTCGCGTCGGCTGCACCGCCTGCCATGACGTTTGGGCCGGCGCCGGCCGTGACGTTCGAGAACAGCGAGGCAGCTCCTGAGGTGAACTTGCGATTTACGGAGCCTCCAGTGCCGAGGCTCGATCTTGGCGGGGAGCCCATTCGCGTTTCGAGCGCTGCACCGCTGCGGTCGCGAGTGCCGGATACGCACGGACCGCTGCCGCAGGGGGTGTATGAACCAGCGGAATCGATGCAGGTGCTTGCGGACCTGCGGCCGCTCGGGCAGTTGCATGAGAGCTTCATCGTTGCTGCGGGACGCGACGGGTTGTGGATCATCGACCAGCACGTAGCGCACGAGCGGATTCTGTTTGAAAGGGTGCTGAAGCAAAGGGCGGCCAGCGCTGTGGAGCGTCAGCAGTTACTAATGCCGATCGTGATGGAGCTGAGCGCGGGCCAGCAGTTGCAGTACGCGCGCATTGCAGAGGAACTCGAGACCACGGGGTTTGAGACCGAGCCTTTCGGCAACCGTACGATTGCGATCAAAGCTGCGCCCGCCGCGGTGAGTCACGGGGAAATCGAGAAGCTGGTTGGAGAGATCCTGGAAATCGCGGAGGGGGAGTTCCGCCATGTGTCGCTTGACGACCTGCGCCGGGGTATCGTTGCGTCCATCGCGTGCAGGGCGGCCATTAAGATCAACACGCGGCTCGACTTCGCCAAGATGGAGTACCTGCTGACCGCACTCGCCGCGACCGAGTACCCGATGGCATGTCCGCACGGCCGGCCGATCGCGCTCCGGTACGCGATGCGGGATATACTGCGGGCTTTTCACCGAATCTAACGTAACGTGACGAGTTCGGGCGCGTTACTCTTTATGTAGGATTTCAATCGAGACATGCGTTACCTCTCTCTGCTCGCCACAGCTGCGCTACTGTCGATTTCGACCCTTGCGGGTATGGACGTCAATCGACCTGCACCGGCATTTACGATCGAAAAGACGGATGGGACCAAGGTTCCGCTGAGCCAGTATAAAGGCAAGGTGGTCCTGATGGTTTTTATGTCGCCGACGTGCCCTCACTGCCAGCAGCTCACGCCCGCGCTGAACCAGTTACAGAGCGAGTTGGGCCCCCAAGGCCTCCAGGTGTACTCGGTCGCTTTTGCCGAGATGAAGGATTACATGCCCGAGTACCTGCAGAAATATCAGCCTCAATACCCGGCTGGTCTCGCGACGCGTCAGCAGAACGAGGCTTTCCTGCAGCACTCGACAATGATGCGCTTCATGGTGCCTCAAGTGGTCTTGATCGACAAGCAAGGTATGATTCGGCATCACTTCGATTCCGGTGACGCGATCTTTCGCAATCCGGTGCCTGGATTCAAGGCTGAGGTCGAGAAGCTGCTAGCCGAAGGGACCTCCTCCACCAAGAAGCCGGTGAAGAAGGCCACCTCGAAGAAGACCTAATCGCGGCGATAGGGTTGGTTGATTGAGTCGAACATTCCGCCGTAGACCAAGTTGCGGACGAACTCCTTGTTGAGCAAGTCTCTCGGGAATCCAAGCTCTACTCTGCTCGCCTCATCAAGCTTTATCAGTTGGCTTGAATCGAGTTTTAGGTCAGTCGAGGCGAGATTGTCCTTCAACTGGTCGAGCTTGCGAGCACCGATGATCGGGATCACCGGTTGAGGACGTTGCAGTAACCAAGCGAGGGCTACCCTCGCGGAACTCTCACCGATTTCTTTCGCGACCTCGGCGACACGGGCCGCAATATGATGCTTACGTTCTTCGTCCAGACCTACCAGCTCGGACATGGCTTCGATGTTTAAGCGGCTACTTCCGTCCGAAGCGGCTCCGCCTTTCTTTGAATATTTGCCCGTCAGGATGCCACTGGCGAGAGGTGACCAGGCGGTGACAGCGAGTTCGAGAGATTTCGCCATGGGGAGCAGGTCGCGCTCGGGCGTGCGCTCGATCAGGCTGTATTCCACCTGAATCGCTACGAACCTGGACCAGCCGCGGAGTTCGGCCATCGTGTTGGCCCGGGAAATGACCCAGGCAGGTGCGTCGGAAATGCCGCAGTAGAGGATCTTGCCTTGCCTCACTAAATCGTCGAAGGCTCGCATGATCTCATCAATCGGTGTGAAGCCATCCCAGATGTGCAACCAGTAAAGATCGATGTAGTCGGTGCGAAGGCGCTTGAGGCTCGCCTCGACCGACTGCATCATGCTCTTGCGGTGGTTGCCGCCGGCGTTCGGATCCTTGCCGTTGGCGGCGTTCGTGTACTTCGTGCCAAGGACAACTTCTTCGCGGCGGCCCTCGAGAAACTCGCCTAGGAAGCGTTCGCTGGTGCCGTTGGTGTAGACATTCGCCGTGTCAATGAAGTTGCCGCCTGCGTCGAGGTAAGTGTCCAGGATGCGGCGCGACTCCTCCGCGGACGATCCCCATCCCAAATCTTCTCCAAAGGTCATAGTGCCGAGACAGAGTTCCGAGACGCGGAGTCCGCTACGGCCTAGCAGGTGATAGCGCATTCCAACCTCCGCCACTCAAGATGCGGGCCGATTGCGTTTAGCACCAATGAAACGGGCGTTCGTAGGTTGAAACACTACAGCCTTCCCCGTAAGTAAGCGACCGAACGAGCAAGGAAGCTGTCGAAAGAAGCCGAAATCGCGCGTGATGGGCGCGGCGAAGAGGCGCTAGTTGCTAGCCGCCGCCGACGAATTGAACGATCTCGATCTGCGCGCCTGGGTGGATCTTCTGCGTAGTCCAGTCGGGCTGGCGGACGATAGCGCCGTCGAGCTCGACCGCCACTTTTGCCGCGGTGATGCCCAAGTGCTCCAGCAATCCAAGTACGTCCAGATCTTCGGGAACTGCTCGAGATTCTCCGTTTACAACAACTTGCATGGTTTGAAGAGAAGGGCGAACGGGGCTTGGTTTGACACCCCCTATCCCCCCTCATTATAGTCAAGTTAAGGGCCGTTAACTCCCAAAACCAATGCCAACGAATTACCTCGAGCTGTACTTCCCTGTTCTGGTACAGGTGGTAATCGCTTTTGCGGTTGCTGTGGGCCTTGTGGGGATGGCTTTCGTGGTCGGGAAACGCGTTCGAAACACTGTGAAGGAGATGCCATATGAATCGGGCATGACTCCGATCGGCAGTGCTCGCGAACGCTTCAGCGTCAAGTTTTACCTGGTCGCGATGGTGTTCATCCTGTTTGATATCGAAGCCATCTTTCTTTATCCGTGGGCCGTGGTCTACCGTGATCTGAAGCTCTTCGGGTTCGTCGAGATGTTCCTGTTCATCGTTTTGGTGCTGTCCGGCTTTCTCTACATCTGGAAAAAGGGAGTTCTGAACTGGTCAGCTGAGGAAACGGCGGGACCGACGACGACTCCGAGGGAGAAGATCGAAAGCCGTGCTGCCTGAAGCACTTCGTGAGATACCAACTGCTGCCGCCATCGAGGCATTTGACCCTTTGGCCGTGGAGGATGGTAAGAGTTCGCTGGGCGAATTGACGCTGTTTATCGATTCCACGCGCATTCTTCCTGTCTGCCGATTCCTGAAAACCCAGCGCAAGTTTAACCGTCTGAGCGGACTTACGGGCGTGGACTGGTATCCGATGGAGCCGCGCTTCGAGGTTGTGTACCTGCTCCACTCGTTGGAGACAAACGAGCGGCTTCGCTTGAAGTGCCGATTGACCGGCGAGGATCCGGTGATTGATTCGGTGTACGAAGTCTGGAAATCGGCCGACTGGTATGAGCGAGAGACGTTTGATCTCTTCGGTATCATCTTCAAGAATCATCCCAACCTGACGCGCATCATGCTGCCCGAGACATGGAAGGGGCATCCGCTGCGCAAAGATTTCCCGGTGCACGGATACCGGTATAGCTACAAGGACGAGTCGTAGTTATGGACGAGCCAAAACTAAGCGCACGCTCGGCAACGCTCGAGCCCACCGAAGCTACAGAACTTCCGGAAGCGGGCGAGACTACCCACCGGCAAATGACCCTCAACATGGGTCCGCAACACCCTTCCACACATGGTGTGTTGCGTGTGTTGCTGGAGCTCGATGGCGAGACGATTACAAGCGCACGCCCCGATATCGGGTTCCTGCACACGGGCATCGAGAAGCAGGCAGAGAGCCGGGTGTGGCAGCAGGTGGTTCCGCTGACCGATCGCGCTGACTACCTCGCGAACCTTTCCAACAATCTGGTTTATTGCCTGGCCGTCGAGAAGCTGCTGGGGATCGAAGTTCCGCCGATGGCTCAATGGATGCGCGTGATGTTGACGGAGATCACGCGAATCAACAGTCACGCGGTATGGCTTGGAACGCACGCGCTCGACATCGGGGCGATGACGGTGTTCTTCTACTGCTTCCGCGAGCGCGAAGACATTCTGAGGCTGTTCGAGATGTTCTCGGGGCAGCGGCTCATGACGAGTTATTTCCGCATCGGCGGCTTGGCGCTGGAGCCTCCGCGCGGATGGGAGAAGGCTGTTCGCAAATTTATTGATGCCTTTCCATCGAAGGTGGATCAATACGAGGATCTGCTCAACAACAATCCGATCTGGCGGCAGCGCACGCAAGGCGTGGGTCACGTACCGGCGGAGCAGTTGATCGATCTCGGCGTGACAGGGCCAATGATTCGAGCGACCGGAATTCCTTGGGACATCCGTAAGACCGAGCCCTATTCGAGCTACGACAAGTTTGATTTCGAAGTCCCGACGAACACGGATAACGATGTGTGGGGCCGATATCGAGTGCGCATGGACGAGTTTCGTCAAAGTGCGCGCATTGTCAAGCAGGCTCTGGAGGGTATGCCGTCGGGTCCTTGGGTTGCCGACGCACCGAAAGTGGTGCTGCCGGATCGCGAGAAGATGAAGACGCAGATGGAAGCGCTCATCTATCACTTCAAGATTGTGACCGAGGGTTTCCGTGTACCGCCGGGCGAGGTGTATCAGGCTGTCGAGTCGCCCCGCGGCGAGATCGCCTACTACATCGTGAGCGATGGCACGACGCGCCCGCACCGGGTGTTCATGCGAACACCGAGCTTCGGAAACCTGATGTCGATGCCTGCGATGCTCGAAGGGAAACTGCTGGCGGATTCAATTGCGTCGCTCGGCAGCATGGATTTTGTGTTGGGGGATGTGGACCGCTAGATGACGTTTTCACCCGAGCTTGAACAGAAATTTGCCGAGTTCCTTCAGAAGTATCCTCCGGGCAAGTTGAAATCGGCGTTGGTGCCGATGCTGATTTACGCGCAGGACGAAGTAGGATCGATTACAACGGAATTGGTCGAAGAAGTCGCCAAGCGACTGAATATTACGCCGCTTCAGGTGGACGAAGTTGTCGGGTACTACTCGATGCTCCACAAGAAGCCCATGGGTAAGTATCACGTGCAAGTGTGCACGAATATCAGTTGCCTCTTGGTCGGCGGTGAAGAACTGTACGAGCAGGCGAAGCAGCGGCTCGGAATCGGACACAAGGAAAGGACTGAAGACGGCTTTATCTCGTTGGAAGAGGTGGAGTGCATGGGCGCCTGTTCCTGGGCGCCGGCCATTCAGGTGAACTACGATTTTCATCACAAGGTGACGCCTGAGCGTCTGGATCAAATTCTGGACGAGTTAAATCAGTTGCGGTCCAGCAGAGTGCAATAGTGCCGGCCATCTGTCCCCGCACTGTCGGGGCCTCGACAAGTCAAAAACGAAAGCAGGAAGAGAGATGCTCTACAACGAACCGAGTCCGCTAGAGGTGAGAGTCCTCACCAAGCGGTTTGGATTGCCCAACTCCGCTCACATCGACACGTATCTCGCCAACGGTGGCTACAACGCGATCAAGAAAGCGTTGGAGATGAGCCAGGACCAGATCATCGCGGAAGTGAAGACTTCGAATCTTCGGGGCCGAGGTGGTGCAGGGTTTCCGACAGGGATGAAGTGGAGCTTCGTTCCGCGGAACACGGATAAGCCTGTTTACATCGTGGTGAATGCGGACGAGAGCGAGCCGGGCACTTGCAAAGATCGTTTGCTGATGGAGTACGATCCGCACCTGCTGCTGGAAGGCATGATGATTGCCGCTCGTGCGGTCGGGTCGAAGCACGGGTACATCTACATCCGCGGCGAGTATCGCTACCTGATCGATGTGATGGATCGGGCGATCAAGGAAGCTTACCAGCGCGGGTTTCTCGGCAAGAACCTCTTCGGCACAGACTTCGAGTTCAATGCTTACACGCACTCGGGTGCAGGTGCGTATGAGTGCGGCGAAGAGTCGGCGCTGCTCGAGTCGTTGGAAGGGAAGCGGGGAATCCCGCGAATCAAGCCTCCGTTTCCGGCGGTGTCGGGTGCGTGGCAGAGCCCCACGCTGCTGAACAATGTCGAGACATTTTGTGCGGTTCCGTCGATCATCGAGCACGGCGGGCAGTGGTTTGCCGATCTGGGAACTCCGAAGAATGGCGGGACCCGGTTGTTCTGTCTCTCGGGGCATATAAACAAGCCGGGCGTTTACGAACTGCCGATGGGCTATAACCTGATCAGGATGATCGAAGATGTCGGCGGCGGCGTCTGGAAAGGCAAGAAGCTCAAGGCGGTGATCCCGGGAGGCAGTTCGTGCCCGCTGTTGAAGGCCGAGGAATGCGATCTCGCGATGGACTACGACACTGTAGCCAAGGCGGGCAGCATGTTGGGGTCGGGCGGTGTCGTCATCATGGATGAGGACACAGACATGGTAAAGGCCTGTCTGCGGATTATGCGCTTCTATGCGCATGAGAGCTGCGGGTGGTGCATCCCGTGCCGCGAAGGTACGACGTGGTTACGGAAGCTGCTGCAGCGGTTCGTGGATGGACACGGACAGTCGAGCGACATCGATCTGATCAACGATCTTTCGAAAGGGATGTTAGGCCGGACTTTCTGTGCGCTCGGGGATGCGGCGGCGATGCCGACCATCTCGTTTGTGGAGAAGTTCCGGCACGAGTTCGAAGCCAAGCTGAAGGTGGTTCCAGGCTCGTTCGAGGATGAGAGCCGTTTTGTGCAGTTGGCGGTTTAAAGGCGAGAACGAATGGCTGATTTAGTGACGCTCACAATCGACGGGAAGGAGCTTCAGGCTCCTGCCGGGACGCTGTTGATCGATGCGGCGAAGATGGTCGGCATCGAAGTGCCGGCGTTTTGCTACTACGAGGGGCTGTCCCTTCAAGCGGCCTGTCGCATGTGTTTGGTGGAAGTCGAGAAGACTCCGAAGTTGCAGCCGGGATGCACGCTTCCCGTGGCGAACGGCATGGTGGTGCACACCGACTCCGAGCAAGTGAAGACGGCTCGCAAGGGCATGCTCGAGTTCCTGCTGACGAATCACCCTCTCGATTGCCCGGTGTGCGACAAGGGCGGCGAGTGCGAGTTGCAGGACATGGTGTTCCGCTATGGTGCAGCGGAGAGCCGGTTTACCGAGATGAAAAACCACATCGACGAACAGCAATGGTCGCCGGTTGTGTACTATGACGGGCCGCGCTGCATTCTTTGCTATCGCTGTATTCGCATCTGCAACGAAGGTTATGGTGTCGGTGCGCTCGGTGTAACGAATCGCGGTGTAAGCAGCGAGATCGTACCGAACATGGGCGATCACCTGCAGTGCGATGAATGCGGGGCTTGCATCGATATCTGTCCTGTGGGCGCTTTGACCAGCGGTACATATCGTTATCAAACGCGGCCGTGGGAGATGAATCACGTCGGCACGACCTGCACGCATTGCTCGAACGGATGCAAGACGACGCTCGGCGTTCGGAACGACAAGATTATTCGAGCGAACAATCGTGACCGCAGCGGCATCAACGGCGAGTTCCTTTGTGTGAAGGGCCGCTATGCCTTCGACTTCAACGACAGCGAAGAGCGCCTGACGACGCCGATGATGCGCGTCAACGGCAAACTCGAGCCGGTGTCCTGGATGCGCGCGCTGAAGACCGTCGCGGACAAGTTCAACGAGTTGCGGCAACGCAGTGCGAAGTTCGGTGTTGTCGGATCGGTGCATACCTCCAACGAGGAAAACTTCATGCTGCAGAGATTTGCGCGTGAGGTGCTCGGAACCAACAACATCGACCATCAGCGTACAGGCGATGTCGTGACGCTGCTCGATGCTCTGACAGGCCGCCCCGATGCCCTGGCGACAATGGCGGACCTGTATCAGGCCCCTGCGGCCCTGGTCATCGGCGCGGATCTGGCTCAACAGCATCCGCTGCTCCACTTCCAATTACGCGCGAACTTCCGGCATCATCAGGCTCGCGTCTACT
>DASQVJ010000640.1:0-7552 GCA_035640835.1 Bryobacteraceae bacterium | reverse complement strand
TTCCAGCTCGACTTCACGCCAAGATCAAGACCCACACCTTCGCCCGCCACAACGATCTCTCCTGTGGTCGAGTCGAGGAAACCGCCCTTACCGGGACCGCTTACCTTCTGCGGACGATAGATCTCCCATCGCAATCCATAGTTGATGGTGAGCTTGCGAGTGATGCGCCATGAATCCTGTCCGAAGAAGAACCAACGATTTTGGGTTTCAGCCGCATCGAGTACCGGGCTGATGTAACGCTCAAAGCGCGATACGTCGCCGAGCAGGAACGTCGCCAGGCCGGAGCCTCCACCGTTCGGCCCCTGGGTGCGTGCTGCATCGAACTGCAACTCACCGGAGCGGTGGCGGTCGCTTGGCACGCGCAGGTTATGCGCTCGACGGATGTCTGCGCCGAACTTGAACGTATGGTTGCCTTGGATCTTTGTCCAGTTGTTCACGAACTGATACTGATCTTCGTCTTGAATCAGCGGGCAGTTGCATCCGTTCACGCCCAGTGAGTATCCGAAGCGGAACGGAATGTTGCCGCCACTGCCGTACCCATTGACATTGAAGGCGGGCATACCCGACGTGAAGTCATCGCCCATGTTCAAACCGGGAACGCCGGCGTCGGTAGCCGGAGTAGATCCGATCACGTTCGGCTGACCAAAGACCTTGTAGCGGAACCATCCAAAGCGGAAGTCCGTCAGCAGGTTCGGAGACACCGTGTAGTTGAAGCCGGCGGCAATCGAGTGATTGCGTGAATCCGAAGTTCCGGCATACGCATTGATCGATCCGCTTGCGTCGAGACCTGAGCCGCCCGCGAGCGCACCATATGCACCTGGCGAGAACATGCGAAACTGCTGCAGACTGTAGCGACCGAATACCTGCAGGTTGGTTGTCGCGTAGTAATCGACTCGTGTGTTGACCGCTTCGTCGTTGAATTTCACGCCTCCTGATGCCGCGTAGTTCGGCTGATCGAGTTGTGCCGGCGTATTTGGAAGCGGTATCAGCTTCAGCAAATTGAGCGCTTGAGGAGACAGGCGGTTCGCGGGAATCTTGTTGCCGGCGAACTGGGTACGAGTCGCCGGAGTTGGTCCGCTTGCCGGATCAAAGATGTTTAGTCCGAGGCCGCTCAGATCTCCCGCTCGCTCCTCGGCACTAGGCACACGGAGCAGCACTCCGCCTCCGGTGTTTCGTCGTGTCCCTTGGAAATCGCCGAAGTAGAAAAGCTTGTTCCGTTTGATTGGACCGCCGATCGACCCGCCGAACTGATTCCACTGAGTCAACGGAATGGTTCGTCCGCCGCTGTTCGGAATCACTCGGGACTGCGTAAACGGGTTCCGCGCCTGCATCACGTCGTTGCGAAGGAACTCGAAGGCGCTGCCGTGAATCGCGTTCGTACCTGACTTCGTCTGCGAGCTCACTACGCCGGCACTCGCGACACCGAACTCGGCGTCGTAGTTGGCGGTGGTGATCTTGGCTTCCGTCACGCTCTCCAGCGTCGGATTGATCACGATCCATCCGAGCACTGCGTCGTGGTTATCCGTGCCATCGAGCAAGTGCGACGTGCCCGCGAAGCTCTGGCCGTTCACCAGCATTCTGTATGAGCCCTGGGGATTCTCAGCGGAAGCCGCCGTCTGGCTCGTCGGAAAAGAGACGACACCGGGTGTCATCAACTGAAAGTTGGTGAAGCGCCGATTCAAGACCGGCAGGTTGGTGACCGTCTTTTCACTCCAGGTTGTCGCGACATCGCTGCGTTCCGTCTTGAGTACCGTTGCCTCGGCTGTGACCTCGAGCACCTGACTTATCTCGCCAACCTGCATCTGCACGTCAACGCGGGTTTCGAGGTCGACGGAAACACCGATGTTCTCCTGGACGAAGCTCTTGAACCCCGAGGCCTCGACTCGTAGCCGGTACTTGCCAACGATGAGTGCGCGTTGTGTAAAGTTGCCTGATTCGTTGGTTGTGGTGGACATGGAAACGTCGCGTCCCATATCCGTGATGATGACCTTGGCGCCTACGACGGCGGAGCCGCTTTGATCTACTACTGTGCCAACGATGCTTCCGTAAACCGCCTGTGCGCGTAGCGCAGGGGTGAAAGACATAACAATTGCTGCGGCTGTTACAACCAGCCGAGTAAACTTCAGCATGGAAGCCCTCCCATTCCGCGGGTCCGGCTAAACACCCCGAGCCGGGAGCCCTTTTAGGATTGGGATAATATATCAGAGTTCTTCAACAACAAGGCATTGATATTTCTGAGTTGTCATGAGACGCGCGACCACTCTGGTGCTGGCGCTCAGTCTGGCGTTGAGCGCCGAATCGTTATCAGCTCTCAAGGCGAAAGGCGATGAGCTGAAGCGCAAGGGTGATGCCGCCGGTGCTTTGGCGACCTTCGAACAAGCGGCCAGCATCGCGCCTCGGTCAGGAGAGGTCCAGCACGAGATTGGCTTCCTCCTCGCTGTCCTGAAGCGTCCGGAAGAAGCTAAACAGCACTTTCGACGAGCCATCGAACTCCAGCCCCAGTACGCTCCTTCGTATTACCACCTCGGCATGCTGCTTTGGCTCGAGCAGGATGCAAGCGAAGCGATTCCTCTGCTGCAGACTGCCGCGAAACTCTCTCCATCGACCTTCGACTATCGGTATCAGCTTGGCATCGCGCTGCATGCCGTTGATCATGTTTCGGAAGCCGTCAACGAGTTAAAGGCTGCCGCGAAGATTCAGCCAAATAGCTCGAAGGCATGGCTGTCGCTTGGCATCTCTCTCGAGAAGACCGGAGCGCTGACAGAAGCGCTCGCGGCCTACCGAAAGGCGGTGGATCTCGCGCCGGCCGATACGAAGGCCAGGAATGCGCTCGGCTTTGCCCTTGTACAGACCCGCGAGGCAGATGCCGGCATCGCGGAGTTTCGCAAGATCCTGGAAACCGATCCGGACAACCTGGTCGCGATGACCAACATCGGGTTCGCTCACTTGCAGACCGGCGATTACGACAAGGCGGTCGACCAGTTCCGAACGGTCCTGCAGCGCGACCCTTCGTCGGCCGTGGCCCACTACGATCTCGGGCTTGCGCTCAAGCAGAAAGACGATCTCGAGGGCGCGATCAAAGAGATCAGCGAAGCCATCCGGCTCGATCCGACGATGGCCGAAGCCCATTACACGCTCGGAATCACCTACTGGCAAACAGGCCACTTCGAGGCGACTGCCCGTCATATGCGGTCGGCGATCAAGCTGCGACCCGACTATGCGGCGGCTTATTACATGCTCGGCACCGCTCTGAATCAGAAGGGCGATCCGGAGGGAGCTCTGCAAGCATTGCGAGACTCGATACGGCTCAATCCCGAAGATCCCGGACCGCACAACAGCATCGGCCAGATCCTTCGCACGAAGGGCGACCTCGAAGGCAGCAAGAAGGCGTTTGCCGAGGGCGCTCGCCTAAAGGCCAAGAAGGAAGGTGAGCAAGCCGAGATGCTTCGATCCGGACCCGCTCACCGCTGACCTCTCATCTCCTCGAGCGCTCGCAGTGCATCGGGATCGCCGGGGCGGATACGCAGTGCCTCGCGCAACTCGGCTCGAGCCTGTTCGAATTTGCCTACGCCCGCAAGCGCCTGCGCGAGGTTGAACCGTCCATTGAAATAGTCCGGCTGACTCTGCACCGCCTGTTGCAGGTAGCGGAAGCCGCTCTCCATCTGGCCCGTCATGATCAGCGCGGCACCGAGATCGCTCAGCGCCGGCGCGTCCAAAGGCTCGATTCGGATCACTTCGCGAAGATGTCTGATGGCTGTCTCCAGTTCCTGCTTCTGGAGCAGAAGACGCGCGAGATTGTAATGGGCATCCGCGTAGTCCTGGTCCAACTCGATGGCCTTACGAAACTCCGCCTCAGCCGCATCGACGTCTCCTTGAGCCAGCAGTGCCGACGCAAGCGAGTTGTGCGCCGTGGCATTTTGTGGTGCCAGGCTCAGCGCCTTTCGATAGTGATCAATCGCCTCATCGAGCTTGTCCTCGCTCTGCAGCAGAGCACCCAGTCCGAAGTGTGCCGCGAAGTCGTTCGGATACTTTGCAAGCCGGCGCTCCAATGATGCTTGTTGCACGGCGGCGCGCGCATCTGAACCCGCTTGGGACCTCGGCAGAAGCTGCAGCCAAAGATGCGCCATCTCATCCTCAGATCGATCGCCTGCGACAACGCGCACCGGAGGACGATGCGGGTTTCGAGGATTGTCGGCCGAGTTGTCGTACGTGTATCGCATCGACACCACGGAGCCCCTCGGCAGCAGGACCGGCCGCTTATATCGATACACAGCCTGCCAGTTCAGATCCCAATCAGGAATGTGAATGAGCCAGCAGCGCGATCCATCAGGCAACGTCGCGAATGCCTGAAGGTCCTTGCCGATGTAGTGCGCATGCGGATACAAGCCGAGGACCTCTACATCCACAGGCATGGTCAAGGTGTCCGTCACAACGAAATTCTTCCCTCCCGGAGGAATCGTTAACGCTCCATCGTTTTCTAACTGCACGAGCATCGGCTGCCTCGTGGGCGCCCGATCGGTGAAGTAAAGCCCGATCGAAGGCTGAATCGACTCGCTCTTTCCGCTCGGCTGAAGATGCATGTTCAGCACGAGATCGGTACCTGGATCGAGGCGCCAGGCCATGTCGGCAGGCTCTTCGAGCACGGTTGTCCCTGGCTTCCAAAACAGAAAATGGCTCTCCGGATCGAATGTTCGCGGCTCAATCTGGACATCCATACCTGCGAACCCTGGAGCACCATCCTTGCCATCCCGGCGCCGCATCGATCGCTGCCGGTCGATCAGAACGTTGGCGTGATGGACAACCTTCTTCGCCCCAGGCCGAATCTCCGCGGCTCTCACGTATCTCGTCCGATCCACAGCCGGTCGCAAAACGAAGTTGCGAAACACGTCAGGTCCAGATGCCGCAAGCGAGTACGGTCGCTCAAGCGTCACCACGAGATCCGGCGTCCCGAGTTGCCAGCCTTCCACGAAGGTGGGTCGCGCCGGCAGATCCTTCGGATCACCTTCAAGAGAACCATTCTTTGCCCAACTCGCCAGTGTCTGAAGCTGAGCATCCGAGAGACGCCTCTCACCTTCGAACTCTCCGCGACCCGGGGCGGGCTTCCACGGAGGCATGTATCGACTCTGCGTCACGGCCACGATTTGCTTCGCGTGCCGCTTCGCATCGGAATAATCGAGCAAGCTGAACGGTGCCGCTTCACCCGGGCGATGACATGGAGCGCAGAACTCCAGCAGGATGGGAGCGACATCCTTCGTATAAGTCTGCGCGCGCGTGACCGTTGCGCAAGCAAGCACGGCAAGGCTCGCCCATCGCTTCATCGAAGGTCCTCAATGAAGCAGCCCACTGCGGGGCTCGTGCGGAAGCCACTTCCCTTCCCGGCGACCGCATCGGACAGCACTTGCTCGAGATCGCGAACGGTGGGCGCAGGACGCACCCTGCCCAACGCAGCATATCGATCGTCAACACGCCCGCGATACAAGAGCTGCTTGCCAGTAAAGACAGCCGCTTCCGGCGTGACGCGAACTCCCGTGAATCGGACAAACTCATGCTCCCGATCTGACAGTGCTTCCATCCGATAACCGTAGTCCGCGAGGTGCGATCGGATCGCCTCAGCGGGTTGCTTCGGATCGACGTACACCAGCGAGAAACGAACGCCCTGAGGGGCGAATCGGCGCTGAAGACGCGCTATCTCAGGTGCGTACCGGTTCGAGATAGGGCAGTCTGTGCGAACGAACAAGAACACCGAAATGCCGTCCGTCAAAGCCCGGGCCGGACGGCCGTCGAGATCGCGCAGAACGGGAGCTTCCGCCGCGGACACGTACAATACAATGGCGAACAGCGCACTCGCCCTGCAAGCTTGCACGCCGACATTATGCCACTGTCAAGGCGAACCTTTATCCGCTCTTTGTCCGCTTCTGTAGGCGTGTTCTCGCTCGACCAGATCGTCGCAGGGACGGGCTGGGGCGTGCAGTTCACGAACGTCGCCAAGGAGGCCGGCCTCACGACGAAGACGATCTTCGGTGGCGAGAACCGCAATCGGTTCCTGCTCGAGACTACCGGATGCGGCGTTGCGCTCTTTGACTTTGACGATGACGGTTGGCTCGACATTTTCCTCGTAAACGGTACACGCTTCGAAGCGACTTGGACCAAAGGGGACGCCCCCACCAGCCGCCTCTACAAGAACAACCGCGACGGTACGTTCACTGACATCACCTTGAAAGCCGGACTCGCAAAGACCGGATGGGGCCAAGGCTGCTGCGTCGGCGACTACGACAACGACGGCCATCTCGATCTGCTGGTCACCTACTGGGGCGACTGCGTTCTCTACAGGAATCGCGGAAACGGCACGTTCCTCGATGTCTCGGAGCCTGCAGGCCTGGCCAAGGTGGCTCGCCGGACGACCAAAGGTCTCAATCGTTGGAACACCGGCTGCGCATTTCTCGATTACGACCGGGATGGGCACCTGGATCTGTTCATCGCGAACTACATCGACTTCGATCCGAAGACGGTCCCCGTACCGGAATCGGGCAACTGCCGGTATAAGGGGATGCGTGTTGCCTGCGGTCCTCCTGGACTGGATGGTGGTAAGAACCTCCTGCTGCGCAACAACGGAGATGGCACGTTCACCGACGTCTCAGACAAGGCGGGCATCCTGAAGACCCCGGGGACTTATGGACTCGGTGTCCTGGTAGCCGACTTCGATAACGACGGCTGGCCCGATATCTACGTGGCAAACGATTCCACGTCATCCGCGCTATACCGAAACAATCGCGACGGCACCTTTACCGACATCGGGATCGAGGCCGGTGTCGCCTATAGTGCGGACAGCAAGCCGCAAGCGGGCATGGGCGTCTCAGCCGCTGACTACGATGGCGACGGCAGGCTCGACATCATCAAGACGAATTTTGCCGGCGATACTTCAAGCCTGTATCGCAACCTTGGCAAGAACACTTTTGAAGACAGGACATTTCAAGCCGGGCTCGGGCGCAATACGCGCTTTCTCGGTTGGGGCGCCATCTTTGCTGACTTTGATAATGACGGCTGGCCGGATGTCGTGCTGACCAACGGCCACGTCTACCCCGAGGTCGGCGACTCGGCTGCTGAGTCGGGCTATCGACAGCGCAAGGTGGTCTACCGTAATTTGCGCGATGGCCGGCTTCTCGATGTTTCGGAGGATTCGGGTCAAGGCGTTCTCGAAAAGGTACCGGGCCGCGGCTGTGCGATTGGCGATTTGAACAACAACGGCACGCTCGACATGGTGGTCAATTGCGTCAATGACGTTCCGCAACTGCTCCGCTGTGACGTTGCGGGGAAGAACAACTGGATACAGCTAAAGCTCACCGGCACCGTCTCCAATCGGTCCGCCATCGGAGCCCGCGTGTACTGTACATCAGGCAAGCGCCGGCAGCTCGATGAAGTGCGAAGCGGCGGAAGCTACCTCTCGCAAAACGACCTGCGACTGCACTTCGGCCTCGCTGAGGAAGATCACGCAGACATCGAGATCCACTGGCCATCGGGCCGAGTCGACCAGCATCCTGCTTTGGCTGCTAAT
>DASQVJ010000639.1:0-3670 GCA_035640835.1 Bryobacteraceae bacterium | reverse complement strand
CGAGTCCACGTGCTGAACGCCGAGTAGCCCTGCTGCGTGCTCGGACAACGAAAGTTGCCATCGTTGCGATTGAAGATGCTTTCGTGTGCTGTGCGGCCCCGAACGTCGTACACGTCCCGGCCCTTGGCGTAATAGACCGAGTAGCGTGCTGTTGCCTGCGCGTGCTGAATCAGGCGGTCGAGCAACGATATGCGCGCATCGTTCTCACCTTGCAGCAGGTGACCAAGCTGGTGAGACATCGCGAGCGCACGCAAGGTTCGAATCGTGTCGACAAAAAGCGAATGAGGGCCGTTGAAGGAGTAGATATAACCGCCACCACCGGCAATTGTCGACCAGCGTGCTGCCTGCACGGCCCCTGAGCACTTCAACGCAAGCTCATAGAAGCGCCGCTCCCAAGGGGACGCTTCAATTCGTCCATCGCGGACGAGCCGCAGCAGGCTTCCATAGGTGCTCACATTGTTGAAGCCGTGATCGTGTACGCCTGTATGCGTGATGTGAGGAGCCATTACCTCCACGGTCCGATCGCGGCCCAAATCGAGGAACTCTGGTTCTCCAGTCGCATCGAACTGCAGGATCGCCGAGCCGAACTGAAACCCCTGCGTCCACTCGGTCCAGCCGCGGCTCGTGTACTTCCCGCCAATCGTAAAAACCGGCGCTCCTTTCGATGGATCCCAGGATTCGTGCAACGAACGGATTTTCCCGGCAGAAACTTCAAACAGCCGTCGAACCACCGGCTCCAAAGCCGGAGCCTGAATCGATTTGTCAATGAGCATGCGCGGACGTAAACCGTGCCTTTTCCCTGTCTTAAAGAAGCTTTCAGTACAGGGTATCAATTCGAAACCAACAACCACGTTGCTGAATCACTTTCCCATGGGAACGTTACGCGGCACACGAGACGCCTTCGGCCACCCAGGCATGGAACCCCGCTGGGCACGTGGTTCCAAAGATGGCGTCGGCACGGCTTACTCCGCTTCCACCAAGCTCTGGTTCACCCTTTGGAAAGGAATCGTAACGGAGTGCTACTGGCCCACTGTTGACCGTCCGCAGCTCAGGGACCTTCAATTCCTGGTCTCCGATGGCGAGACGTTCGTCCATGATGAGATCCACGATCTTGAATGCGACTGCCGGTTGCAATCCATCGACCACGCTCTCGGGTATCGCGCGCACGGCATCGACCCCGAAGGTCGCTACAACTTGTACAAGGAGATCATCACAGATCCCCACCTTCCCTGCCTCCTGATTCACACGCGAGTGGAAGGTAACGACGATTTCCTCAATCGACTGAAGCTGTACGTGCTCTGCGCGCCACACATGGAAGTCAGTGGATGGGGCAATAGCGCCTTCGTCATGGAAAGCGCCGGACGCCAGATCCTAGTGGCGACAAAGAAGGATCGATGGCTGGCACTCGCCGCCACCCACCCATTCTCGAAGCTGTCGGTCGGATTCGTTGGTCAGAGCGATGGCTGGCAGGATGTGCAAAAACACAAGCGACTCGAGTGGGAGTTCGATCGCGCTGAAGACGGTAACGTCGCGCTCATTGGTGAGCTCAGCCTCGCTGAGACTCGCGAGTTCACACTCGGCCTCGCATTTGGCGAGACCCTGCATGCGGCCCTTACAGCGCTCTTCCAAAGCCTTGCAACGCCATTCGACCAGACTCGAACCCGCTACGTTCAGCAATGGGATCGCGCCGCCCAGGATCGCGCACCGCTTGCCGTCAACGTGTCCGACAACGGACAACTCTACAACACCAGCTGCAACATCCTTCTGGCGCATGAGGACAAAACCTATCAAGGCGCGTTGATCGCCTCACTCTCCATACCCTGGGGCCAGACCAGGGGTGACGACGATGTCGGCGGATACCACCTCGTGTGGACTCGTGACATGGTCACCAGCAGCATGGCGATCCTGGCTTCCGGCCATGTCGGAACGCCCCTTCGATCCCTCGTATATCTCGCAGTGAGCCAGGCGTCGGACGGTAGCTTCCCGCAGAACTTCTGGATTGACGGTCAGCCTCACTGGACGAATCAACAGCTTGATGAAGTTGCAGCACCCATCCTGCTTGCGCATCGACTCTGGCGCGAGATGGGCACACAGGGCTTCAATACATATCCAATGGTCGAACGGGCGGCACGATATCTGATGCAACACGGGCCGGTGACACAGCAGGAGCGTTGGGAAGAGGTATCCGGATTCTCACCCTCCACACTCGCCGTCGTGATTGCTGGACTCATTTGCGCCGCGGACATGGCCAGAGCCTCGGGAGGCGAAGACAGCGCACGAGAGTTCGAGAGCTGCGCCGACTTCTTCGAAGCCAACGTCGATCTTTGGACCACCACGGATCGCGGCACCATACTCGCCGACGTCCCGACTCACTACGTTCGCATCCGGCCCGCGCAAACCGGCGCGCCTCTCCCGACCGAACCGGTCCGCGACGAGCAGATCACCATCGCGAGCCGCCCGCCAGGAACACAATGGAGTTTTCCGGCACGCGACATCGTGGACGCAGGCTTTCTCGAGCTCGTGCGCTACGGAATCCGAAAACCAACGGACCCGCTCATCGTGAACTCGCTGCGAGTCGTGGACGCCTCCATCAAAGTAGACACTCCGTTCGGCCCGTCGTGGCGCCGCTACACCCAAGACAGCTATGGACAGCGTGATGACGGGTCAGCATTCGAAGGCTATGGACGAGGACGCGCGTGGCCTCTGTTGACGGGCGAACGCGCGCACTACGAACTCGCGGCCGGCGGCGATGCTCACTCGTTGCGCGAGACACTCGAGAAGTTCGCAGGACCCACAGGTCTTCTCTCCGAGCAGGTCTGGGACGCTCCGGATCTGCCCGAGGAACATATGAAAACCGGCTTTCCGACAGGCGCTGCGACTCCGCTCTGCTGGGCTCACGCCGAGTACATCAAACTCCTGCGCTCCATCCGGGACGGCCAGGTCTTCGACGTGATCCCGCCGGTGGCCGCCCGCTATGCCAATCGCCCCTGAGTGCTCGCGATACGCTGTAGGTCAAGCATGAAGATCACCCGTTTAACCAGCGCCGTTATTGAGGCCAACTACGACTGGACCATTGTCCGCGTGGATGTCGAAGGCGGCGAATACGGCCTTGGTGAGTGCTACATGGGACCGGGTCTCACGGCAATCCTGCGTGAGCTCGCGCCTCTGATTGTCGGCCAGGACCCCTGGCAATACGAGGCGATCGTTCGCCGCCTGTATAGCTGCGTCGTCCACGCCGCACCCGGAGTTGCCTGGCATGCGATCGCAGGCATCGAGACCGCGCTGCTCGATCTGCTCGGTCAGATCACCAAGCGGCCCGTGTACGAGTTGCTCGGTGGAAAGTGCCGGCAAAGCGTTCGCATCTACGCCGACTGCCACGCAGGCGATGCACTCGACAGCCTCTCACCCGTCCTGCAGCCTCGCCGCCCGTCATGGATCGAGCACGCCGAGGCCGTCGCGGCCTCCACATCCTACGCGAGCATGAAGCACCACGGTTGGGATCCCGCACAGCGCGAGTTTTCCACCACCGCTGATTACCGGAAGCAAGCAGAAACCATGCTCGCTCGAGGATTCACGGCCTTCAAGTTTGATGCGGACATTCCTACTCCTTACCCGACCGACGAGTACAACCGCGCTCTCTCGGCACCCGAGATCGAATACGTTCGGGAGC
>DASQVJ010000638.1:0-5641 GCA_035640835.1 Bryobacteraceae bacterium | reverse complement strand
CATAACCAGGCATTCGCACAGCTGACGGGTTGATATTCTGAAGGTCCTTGCCCATCGCTTGGGGCAGTCCGAGCAGGAAGTCGGCCAGCGAGTTATAGATATTCGGTGCGGTTCCATTTCGCAGCGCCGTAAGTCCGCCCGTGAAGTTGAATCCTCCTCGCGGCCCGTACAGAACTTGAGGCTGGAAGTGATTGATCGCGTAATATGCATACTCAGCGCCGAAGCGCAGATTGTGCACCCCTAAGATGTAGCTCAAGTTCCCATTCGCGACGTACTGATTGTCTCGGAACAGGAACGGATTCGAGTTGTTCGGGTTCCCGATGGAAGAGAAGCCGTTTGCGAACGTGAACCGAGGGTATCCGCCCTGCAAGCGATCCGTTCCATTCGTCCCCGGAATGTTCAAATCGTTGACGCCATAGTTGCGGTCGATGTCTACGTTCTCAGCACTGAGCCTCTGCCGTGTGTAACCCACCGTAGCGTCCAGCAGTAAGCGCGGTGTAATGGTGTACGTTCCTCCGACTGATGCTGAGTGAATGCGGCCGGGAGCGTTGCCCGGCTGCCCTCCCGCCAAGGCGTCTCCACCGGCGGCCCCAAGCGAAGGCGGATCAAAAATGTCGCTCGGCGAATAGCTGTACCGGACAAACAGAGAGGCCTTGTCGGTCGGATTGTAGTTGACCTTGAAGTCCATGTTGTCGCGGTTGAACTCATAGCTGCCCGCTGCCTGGTAGTTGTTCGGGAATGTATCGGTGTTCGGCTGAGGTAACAGCGCGAGCATCTTGGCCGCCGCTGAGCTGATGCGATTGGCGGGGATGAGACCTCCGGCAAACGGTGTTCGCCCGCTGCCGTCCGGACTTCCCGTGCTGGGATCGTAGATCGTCGTTCCCGTCGCGCCGAAGTCACCTCGACGGAGCGCGTCATTCGGAATCGTTCGAAATGCGGCGCGAAACTCGCGGCGGACCGTTCTCTCCCAATCGGCAAAGAAGAATAGCTTGTTCTTCACGATCGGTCCGCCGATGGTGCCGCCCGCCTGGTTCAGGATGTTCTTGGGCACCTTCGATCCCAGGAAAAAGAAGTTGCGAGCCCGGAATGCGGAGTTTGTGTGGAACCAATGCGCAGTACCGTGAAAGTCATTCGTTCCCGACTTGATCGAAACGTTGATCGCAGCTCCTCCCGCCATTCCTTGTTCAGCGTCGAAGGAGTTTGTGACCAGGTTGACCGCTTCTACCGCGTCCGCAGGAGGTACATAGGCGACGATGTGTGGCAGCCAGGGATACGACACCGTTGCGCCATCCAGCTTCGTGTTGTTGTTCGAATAGGAAGCTCCATTGACGTTGGCTCCCAGCGAACGCTGAGGATTGCCGGCATCGGAGTGAAGCTCTTCCCTCAGCTGGACACCAGGCACCAGCTTGTACAGCGCTTGGAAGTTACGCCCCGAGTTCCCGGTGATCGGAAGGTTCGTGATCTGGTTTTGTTGAATGACGTTGTTGACGTCCGCCCGATCGGTCTGCAACGTCACCGCGGTCGCAGCCACCACAACCGACTCGGCCACTTGAGCCAATTGGAGCTGCACATCCACGCGCCGCTGGCTGTTCGCGGTGATCTGCACGCCTTCTTGGACCTGCGTCGAAAATGCGCTCGATTGATAGGTGACCTTGTAACTGCCCGCTTGTAGATCGTTGAAAATGTAAACGCCGGCACTATCGGTCGTAGTCGTGCGGCTTACGCCAGTGTTGGCATTGACAGCCTCCACCTTGACCTCCGGTACGGCTGCCCCCGAACTATCGACCACATTTCCTGTTAGCGAGCCATAGAGCACCTGAGCGTTTGCGGTCGGTAGCGCGCAAACACAAAACGCAAGTAGAGTGAGAGCAAAGAATTTCCCCAAACCCATTACGACGAACCTCCGAGCAAACTTGGGAATCCTATCAGAACTTTCTGCGCCAGGGAACCTTAACAGCAGCGCAGCTCGTGCCTTCACGCGATCGGGTACGTCTGTGGAAGGCTCACGTAACGTGAGCAGCGTGCCGAACAGAACCTAAACTGTTTCACGCGCTCCGGGTCTGGGGAAATTGCCGGAGTTGTCGCGATTTGCCGGATCGTCAAGCGTCTAACCTGCGAACACGGCTTCCTTCTCGAGGATGCATCGGGGAAGAAGCCAAGTCGCTTGAGCAGATTAGAAAGGAGCCCACGTATGGCAGACAGATTTGAGGATCGCGGGCGAGATCGGGATCGCGACTGGAATCGCGAGCGAAACCGTGATCCAGGTCAAAGGTTTGAGGAGTATCGACGCGAATTCCGCGCCGAAGACTATGGTCAACGCGGTCGTGAATACGATCGAGGTCGGGATTATGGCCGTGAGCAACGCGACTGGGGTGATCGCGGTGGCCGGTTTGGAACACAGACCGCCGACCTCGGCCGAGACACGGGCGAAAGTTGGCGTTCACAGGAGCGTTGGAGCCAGACCGGACAAGCCACTGGCGGTGGAATGGGTGCCTACTCCGGCCAGGATTGGAGAACCGAGCGCCAAGCCCTTTATGGTGGCGGCATTGGCGAGGGATTCGGAAGAGGTCGAGAGTCCTGGGAACGAGGGTACGGTGAACGCGGGAGTTATCAAGGCGGCATGTCGAACCTAGGCGGTCAATTCGGCTACGGCGGAGCCGCAGGAGAGGGTGCCTATGGTCAGGGCATGTATGGGCAGCGTGCGACGGATTTCCGAGGCAGGGGGCCCAAAGGCTATCAGCGATCAGATGACCGAATCCGAGACGAGGTTTGCGAGTGCCTGACTCTCGACCCGGATGTTGACGCTTCCGACATCGAAGTCCTGGTCGTCAACGGAGAAGTTACATTGACCGGAACGGTTGAGGATCGGGAACAGAAGCGGGCCGCTGAGGAGGCAGCCGACAGGGTGTCTGGAGTGCGCGACGTAAACAATCGCTTGCGGTTCTCGAAAGGTCTATTGCAGCGGGTAGGCGAGGCGCTTGGAATAACGGACCGCGACAGTGAACGAAACCGTCAGACGGGAACAGCGAGCACGACTGATCGGCAGAACGAACCCACCACAACGACTCGTTAATCACAGCTACGGCAGAGCTTCCATTCAAAGGAGCTCTGTCGATAGCTGTCATCAGGCCTATGGAGGACAACAGATGAATCGACCACTGAGCGTAATTGGCGGCATGGCACTGGGTTCAGGGCTGACCTACTTTCTCGATCACAGTCGAGGTCGCCGGCGTAGAGCCGTGCTGCGAGACAAGGTCGCAAGCCTTGCGTCGCATGCCGGCGACACGCTTCGGAAAGCCAGTCGCGATCTCAGCAATCGAGGTTCCGGGGCCGTCGCGAATGTCCGATCGGCTCTGCGCCACAGCGAGGAGCGTCCTGAGAACCAGGTGCTTGAGGCCCGTGTGCGGTCCAAGATGGGCCGCGTGGTGTCGCACCCGGCGGCAATTCACGTGTTTGCTGACTCAGGGCGCGTCACCCTCCGTGGCCCGATCCTCGCGGATGAAGTTGATGCACTGCTCCGCATGATTCGGTGTGTGGATGGTGTTCAAGAGATTGACAACCAGCTCGACGCTCACGACCAGGCCCGTAATATTCCTTCGCTACAGGGTGGCAGCACCCGACCGGGACAGGTGCCTGAACTCTGGCAGTCTAACTGGACGCCAGCCCTTCGTGTGCTCGCAGCTGCGACGGGAGGCGCTCTCGCCGCCTATGGTCTGAGCAGACGCGGTCCGGCCGGTGCAGTTGCCGGAGCACTCGGAGCCGGGTTGCTTGTGCGCGCCGTAACCAACATGGACACCACGCGCTTGATCGGTGCTGGTGCAGGGCGCCGCGCAGTCGATATTCAAAAGAGCCTGACCATCAATGCACCCGTCGAAGAGGTCTTTCGTTTTTGGTCGACTTACGAAAACTTCCCACGATTTATGAGCCACATTCGTGAAGTTCGAGACCACGGAAGTGGGAGGTCGCACTGGATTGCCGATGGTCCGGCTGGAACTTCGGTTGCCTGGGACGCCGAGATCACAGGTTTTGAACCGAACCGGATGCTGGCGTGGAGGAGCATGCCGGGATCAACAATTCAGAACGCTGGTATCGTTCGCTTCGAACCCGCTGGAGAGCATGGCACCCGGGTTCATATGCAGCTCGCCTACAACCCGCCCGCGGGCGCTGTGGGACATGCGATCGCATGGCTGTTTAGCAGAGACCTGAAGACGGAACTGGATGAGGATCTTGTTCGCTTCAAGTCTCTGATTGAGCGGGGAAAGACTCGATCCGGTTCGGGAGAACGGGTTACCAGGTCCGAGCTGGATCCAAGCTTCCAGCCGAATGTTCCGTAGCGCGGGATGGTGATTGGCGGTGCCGTCGCTAGAGCATGCTTTCCAGTCGACCGTAACTCGCTTCCATTCCCTTATCCATTCCGGTAGCGAGCATCTGCGCCCGTGTCTCCTCGTTTGGTAAGGTCATGCGCATGGTCAACAAGGTGCCGGCTCCGTCCGGGTCAAACCTGGTTTCTACGTGATTGTCCGGCGTCGCATCGGGCAGGTGCATCCGTTCGACGTGAACGATTCGGCTGTAAGGCTGTAACTCCAGGTACTCGCCCGTGAGATAGAATCCGGCGCCTTTCCCGTCCATCCATTCGAATCGTATCTTTCCTTGCGGCCGAGCGTCGCTGATGCATACGGGCATAGTCCAGCCGTCAGGGCCGAGCATCCATTTCTGAATCAGTTCCGGTTCCGTGTGTGCACGGTAGACGGCTTCTGGCGATGCAGCGAAGCGCCGGGTGACAATGACGTGTCGGTCGCCTTCGGTTTTCAGTGTCAACTTGCTCATGGCTTCTCCTTCCCATCCTCTGGTTTCATCTCCGCCAGAAGCTGGTCCAATCGGTCGTAGTTTTTTGACAAAGCCTTTCGCAACAGGTCGAGCCATTGATCGATTGCGTCGATACCACCCTTTGCCAGGCGGCACGGGCGCTTGGAACCTTCCACCCGACGAACAATCAGCCCCGCATTCTCGAGCACCTTCAGGTGTCGAGAAATGGCAGGCTGTGTCATGTTGAACGGTTCCGCCAACGCCATAACCGTTGCCTCCCCTTTCGCAAGACGCGCAAGAATTGCCCGGCGTGTTGGATCGGAAAGGGCGGCAAACGCAGCATCAAGACTCGACATAGTGCGTGGCGGGTTTACATAACACGATGGTTATATAACAACCAGATTATGTCAAGAGCTAATTTCGTACGTGCCCGTTAGAGGAACGGTGGCCTACGATGACCGGTAACGGCGAGGACTCACGCCAAACTCCGCACGAAACGCGCGGTTAAAGTTCGACAGGTCGTTTAACCCACAATCGAGCGCGACCTGCAGGATCTTCGTCGACTCGGTCCTTAACTGGCAGGCCGCTCGTCGAAGGCGCAATCGTAGTAGGAACTGATGTGGCGTCGCCCCTGTGAGCCCCTCGAATGTACGTAGGAAGTGATAGCGACTTAGACGAGCAGAGCGTGCAAGGCTCGCCAAACCATGCGTCATCTCTGGAGCGCTCTCGATCATCCGAACAACCCGCGTCACCCGTGCGATTGAACTTGCCTCCGCACCGATCTGATTCGCAACCACGCCTTGCGCCAGCTGCAGCGCACGAACAGCAACTGTGA